>JBBKWV010000248.1:0-10554 GCA_037969135.1 Ferruginibacter sp. | reverse complement strand
ATGGTTTATATGATTGCTTCGGGCCTGGAAATGCCCAATGGTGTTGCATTTAAAGATGGCAGTCTTTACATTGCTACTGTATCTTCCATCCTTCGTTTAGATTCCATTGAAAGCAGGCTTTCACGTCCGCCAAAACCGGTTGTTATTTATGACAAATATCCAACAGAAACACATCATGGATGGAAATTCATTGCATTCGGACCTGATGGGAAATTATATGTACCGGTTGGAGCACCCTGCAATGTTTGTAAAAAAGACAATCCGGTTTATGCAAGTATTACCCGGATAAATACGGATGGTACAGGTATGGAAATTTATGCAAATGGTATCCGGAACACCGTAGGTTTTACCTGGCATCCACAAACCCATAAACTTTGGTTTACCGATAATGGCCGGGATAATATGGGTAATGATATTCCTGCAGATGAATTGAATATGGCAGACAGATCCGGAATGCATTTTGGTTTCCCTTATTGTCACCAGGGGAATATTTTGGACCCTGAATTTGGTAAGGGAAAAAAATGTGCTGATTATACTGCTCCTGTTCAAAATCTTGACCCACATGTTGCAGCATTAGGTCTGCGATTTTATTCCGGCGATCAGTTTCCTGCAGCATATAAAAACCAATTATTCATTGCCGAACATGGATCCTGGAACAGGACCGATCCTATAGGATACCGGGTTATGCTGGTAAAGCTGGATTCGGCAGGCAGGTCGCTTTCTTATACAAAATTTGCAGATGGCTGGTTGCAGCCCGATGGAAAAGTTTTAGGCAGACCGGTGGATGTACAGGTAATGCCCGACGGGGCAATATTAGTAAGTGATGATTACAGTGGTGTTATTTACAGGATCGTTTATAACGGATAAGCGTATGCAATTTTATGCAAAACTGTAAACTAGTGGGCATTGTTTATAAAAAGGGTATTCAAATAACAATAAAATAAATTAAAAACCAAATACAGCTTTACTTTAAATCTTCCCCTCCAAAAGAAAGCGGAAGCAATTGGCTTGATTTTTCAATAACAAATACTTTTCCATCCATACCACTTAAAATAAGCCTGATGGGTTGATTTGTTCTTGTTTCATATTCGGAAAGATATTGCCTGCACATACCGCAGGGAGAAACAGGCCGGTTACTTTCTCCGTTGAGATTATGATATGTGATGGCCATTGTTTTGATGGGAATGTCGGTATGGAGCATTGCAGCAGAAGAAAGCAAAACCCTTTCGGCACAGATCCCTACAGGGTATGAAGCGTTTTCCTGGTTGGTACCGGTAACCTTTTCTCCATTATTCAAAATAGCCACCGCTGCAACCTGAAAATTACTATAAGGAGCATACGCTTTTTTTGTCAACTCCCTGGCTGCAATAATCAAAGATTCATCATCAGCACTTAGATCTTTACTGGATTGATAAACATCAAATCCAAAACGAAATTCTTCTTTTTGCATAATCTTAATTTGGATAAAAAATCCTCCCTGCATTTCTGTAGAGAGGATAAAATCAAATTGAAAATACTATTTAAATGAGAAACAGCAATTATTTATTTTATTGTATTAAATAATCTTTGCCATCTGGGACCTCCTTCCCAGCTAAACCAGATCAATGATGCTTTACCAACAACATGGTCTTCTGGTACAAATCCCCAGTACCGGCTGTCCAGGGAATTGTGCCTGTTATCTCCCATCATCCAGAAATAATTCATTTTAAAAGTATAAGTTCCCGTTAGTTGACCGTTAAGGTATATCTGTCCGTTTCTGTTTTCCAGTTTATTGCCTTCATAATTTTCAATACAACGCTGGTAACGGATCAGATTATCCGGTGTCAGATCAATGCTTGCCCCTTTTTTGGGAATGATGATCGGTCCATAATTATCCACCGTCCAACTGGTATTGGATTCATAATATGGAAACAATTGTTTATACGGAAAAGAAGCATTCGACTGATCTGCAATGAAATCGGTTAACTTATAACCTGCCGGTAATGTCAAATGCTGTTTCTCTTTATTGGTAATGTTTATCATGTAAACATTTTGCTTTATCTGCACTTTATCATTCTGTTCTTCCCTCACATTGATGCCCATATCATTCAACCTTTCTTTGTCGAGATATACATTCGCCGGCACTTCTAAAAGATAGTAACGCTGGGATTCGGGAAACAATTCCTGTGGTTTCCCTTTGATATGAACGATACCGTTAATTACCTGCAATTCATCCCCCCCGACAGCCACACATCGTTTTATAAAATTCTCTCTTTTATCCACCGGCCTGGTGATGATTATATCGCCATAATCCTGCCAAACCCTGTCCCGCCCTAACTGCCTCACGGCTTCATAATAGGTAGTACGGCTGCCAAAATTCGCCTCATCATTTATCAAAGTATCATTCACCGGGAAATTAAAAACCACTACATCATTTCTTTTTACCGGACTGGCAAACCAGCGGGTGTAAGGAATTTTGATCCACTCTACATATGATTTGGAATTGGTTACCGGCATGGTATGATGTACAAACGGCATGGCCAGCGGCGTATTGGGTACACGCGGGCCATAACTGAATTTACTCACAAACAGGAAGTCATTTACCAGCAATGTTTTTTCCATTGAGGGCGTGGGTATCGTATAAGCTTCAAATACAAAAGTGCGTATAATCGTTGCCGCAACTATTGCAAAAACGGCGGCGTCCACCCATTCTCTTCCAGAAGATTTCTTATAATTATTCGTTACAAGTTCACCGGCATATTTTTCATTTTGCGAAAACCCCAGGTAGGGGAAATATATAAACGGTATAAAAACGGCTGCGGCATGATGCAATACCCCGAATCTTCCAAAATGTTCTACAAATTTTATGCATATCCAGATTGTTATGAACTGTCCGGCGATTGGTATAAGTTGAAGAAAAAACCAAACCTTACTCAGTTTCATCTTATCCACCATACACCAGGTATTGTAAAAAGGAATGAATGCTTTCCATCCGTCGATTCCGGCTTTTTTAAACATTCCAAAAAGTCCAACGTGCCAGCCAATAGCGGCAATAATAAAAAGGATCCATCCTATGCTCATAAGTAAAATTTTATCGGGCCAAAAGTAACATTCTAATATTTAATTCTGAAAGGATTATCTTCAAATCATTGAAACCGAGGTATAGTTTTAACAAAACTTATTAACTAATCAGAAAGAAAAGCTTCCGCTGTTTATATGTTTATTCAATTTCTGGGTAAAACAAAATTCAAAACATCTTCCTTACTGATCACTTTACCCGAAAGTATTATCAGCCTTTCTACCACGTTCCTCAATTCACGGATATTTCCTGTCCAGTTATGTTCCTGTAATGATGCCAATGCAGCAGGCTCTATTTCTTTTACAGATTGACCATAATCCGATGCGATCAGTTCTAAAAAATATTTCACCAGCATGGGGATATCCTGTTTTCTTTCATTCAGAGATGGCACATGTATTATGATCACTCCCAACCGGTGATACAGATCAAGCCGGAACGATTTTTCATCCACCTCTTTTAAAAGGTCTTTATTTGTTGCCGCTATTACCCTCACATCTACATTTATATCCTTATCGGCACCCACACGTGTTATTTTTCCTTCCTGTAAAGCCCTTAATACTTTAGCCTGGGCGTTTAAACTCATATCCCCTATTTCATCCAGAAACAATGTTCCTCCGTTTGCCTGTTCAAATTTTCCGATCCGTTGTTTTATCGCTGAAGTAAAAGATCCTTTTTCATGGCCAAACAATTCACTTTCTATCAACTCACCCGGTATGGCTGCACAATTCACTTCTACCATCGGGCCACTATTCCGGTTGCTTTTTTCATGGATCCATTTTGCTACTAATTCTTTACCTACACCATTTTCACCGGTAATTAATACACGGGCATCTGTGGGAGCAACTTTTTCAATGGTGTCCTTTATTTTTCCCATGCTGCTGCTTTCCCCAACCATTTCCTGCACTTTACCCACTTTTCTTTTCAGCACTTTTGTTTCTGTAACCAGGTGCTGCTTTTCGGTGGCGTTGCGCAGTGTGATCAATAAACGGTTCAGATCAGGAGGTTTACTTACATAATCAAATGCACCTTTCTTAACCGCTTCAACAGCTGTTTCAATATTTCCATGTCCGCTGATCATGATGATAGGAATATCGGCATTGATCTCTCTGGCTTTTTCCAAAAATTCAATCCCATCCAGTTTGGGCATTTTTATATCACATAAAACAAGATCGAAAGTTTTTTCGGAAAATTTTTTAAGTCCTTCCTCACCATCAGCAGCTTCATCAATTTTATACCCTTCGAAAATTAAAATTTCCGACAGGGTTTTGCGGATGGCTTTTTCATCATCAATTATCAAAATATTAGGCATGTGCACTTAGGGTTTAATGTGGAATTACAAATTGAATGCATCCAAAATGAATTAAATCAAAAATACTGAATTATGCTGTTTAAAACATTCACATTTATTTTATTGATTATGCCCCCAAAAATAATAAAGGCAGTTATAATCAGATTACAACTGCCTTCATTAAATCATTCAAATTGTTTTTGAATTAAAAACTTAATTTTTAAGTTTAGTAGATAACTCTTCCAGAAAGCCATCATATTTCTTAAGTATTCTATTAAACGGTTGGTATTGTTCATCTGCATTAAAAGCTGTTCCAGCTCTCCCGGATTGCTCAGAAATGAATTTTATTTTATATGAAAGAGGATCGTCACCAGATAATTTTACAATGACTCTCATGCGTATTGTATTTGTTTTAAAAGTAACTCCTACCCATGAAGTCCGTAGATATCCTGATTTCTCATCGTTATTTTCTAAAACATCAAATTTACCCAATATAGTTGCAACAATTTGCTTCCAGGCTTCTTCTTTGGATTTTCCGGGTTTTACATTTAATACAATTTCATTATTCGCTATATCAGATTGTAAAGAAGATGTATAAGATTCATCCGGCTGCAATTGAAAATAATCAGATTTGGGAGGAGCAGATACGCCTTTTTTCTTACAATAGGTTCTTATCTCAGGAATATAACCTTCTTCTTTTATTTCTACTGTTACACATTCTTTACTTGGCACAGTTACTACTAATTGTCCTGCCCCCATTGATACGCCATTAACAAAAATTTTAGCAGTTTGTGGCTTAGTGGTGATTGTTACTTTTTGTGCAGAAATATTTTCTCCGAAACAAAAAAGAAAAAATAAAGAAACAATACTTGGTTTAAATACAAATTTCATTAACATACTTGGTTTATTTAATTGATAAAAAGTGAGGCAATAATAATTTTTAAAAATATAGTATTTTATTCAAAAGAAATTTTTATAATTTAATTTATAGCCGGTTATCCTTATTAAGTTACTCACAGTTATTCTGTAAGTTTGATTCCAGAGAACCCTGCATCATTTGAAACGAATTTTCTGTATAATTTATTTTATATAAGTAGACACATAAAAAACTTTGCTGAAATTAATCAGCAAGGTTAAAGTCGGGATGGCTACCGCCAGTTCGAACTTGGTAATAAATGATTTAAAGCAGATATTAGAGTATTAACATAGTCGCTTTGGGTTTTACTCTAATAACACTAAATGTTTCACCAAAAAAAAAATATAAATAACCACATTATATTAATGTTAGAATCGTTGAAGCGGCAATTATCGTAAGTTGATTAATGAAAAAATGAATGTGCAAAGTTTAATAGATTAACTAAAATAAAAATCGCCCGGAATACCGGGAGATTGAATGCTGTTTGATGGTGAAATTTTTGTTAGCCTAAGACTCTTTTTATTCATGTTATTATCTGTAATTTGCGCAGTGTTTCATGTTGGCAGCATCTTAAAACTATTTTGCATTTATGCATGAGCCTGCAAACATTTTTTTTCATAGTTATAAAATACTATGGTTTCCTGTACTGAAGCCTTTGTCCTGTCTTTTAGTTAATTTTCAATTGACTCATTTGTTGGGCAAAATGCAGGAGAGTTTTGTGGTTGAGGCATATAATTGCAACCTGTTTCAAGCAATCTTTCCAACTTTCTCATTTCCATAAAGTCCCAGTCTGAGCCATTCCTTTTTAATCTTCTTCAATTTACTCTGGTGCCAAAGAGTATTTTTTAAAATGACTGACAAAGGTTCACCTCCAAATTTTTATTAAATTTGAATTAACTTTCTCTTACTACGGCATTAAATTCAATTACGATGACTATTGAACAATGGATAACGATCGGAATTATGGTTGTGGCCATTCTGCTCTTTGTTTCAGAATGGCTGACAGTAGATCTTATTGGCCTCTTACTTATCTCTTTGTTAATACTTACGGGTATTTTATCACCTGCTGATGCTGTAAAAGGCTTTAGCAACAGCGCAACAGTTACCATTGCTGCCATGTTTGTATTAAGTGCTGCACTGCTTAAAACTGGGCATCTCAAATCCATTGGTAATTACTTTTCCAATATACTCACACAAAACAGAACCAAAGGGATCTTACTGTTAATGCTATTTACCGGCATAATTTCAGCCTTTATTAATAATACACCTGTAGTAGCTGTATTTATTCCTGTTGTTTTAGATGCTGCGGCCAAAGCCAATATCAGTGCATCTAGGATATTAATTCCGCTTTCCTTTGCATCTATGTTTGGTGGTCTTTGTTCCCTTATTGGGACATCAAGCAATATACTTGTAAGCGATATTGCTGCAGAACATAACCTGCCCGCTTTCGGCATGTTTGAAATGGCACCTGTGGGAATTGTATTTTTTGCAGCTGGCATTTTATACCTGTTGCTTGCAGGAAATAAATTAATTCCCAACAGAGATACGACCGGAATATTAACCATAAAATATCATATTGGAAATTACCTTACAGATGTACAACTGTTGCCAAATTCTCCTTCCATTGGCCTGCCTATTTCCGAATCGCCTCTGTATAAAGAACTGAAAATTGAAATCATTGGATTCAGAAGGTCGGCAAAATATATCACTGAACCTCATTATTCAACCATACTGCAGCAGGGTGACATTTTAAGAATAAGCGGGAATATTGAACAGATAGAAAAGATACAGGTAAGGCAGGGCATAGAGATACTGAAGGAAAATGAATGGAAACAAAGTATTAAAGACCCCGAAAATTTAATGCTGGCGGAAGCGTTAATTACGCCCGGTTCTGAGTTGGAAGGCAAATCACTGTCACAGGTAAATTTTAAAACAACTTACGGGGCTTTTGCGTTGGCAATCCGCAGCAGGATGTTGCTCTTTAAAAAAAATATGCATAAAACAAAGCTTGGAGCTGGTAATATTTTATTGATCACAGCAAAAAGAGAAGTTATTGACCGGTATAAACAAAGCCAGGGAAGGGACGACAGTCCTTTTTTGATCATCTCAGAAATTGAAAAAACCCAACCTGTAAATAACAAACAAACGGCCCTGGTGATCCTTATCATTACCCTGGTTATTTTATTGGCTTCATTTAACATTCTTCCCATTATGGCCAGTTCCATAATTGGCGTAACACTACTTGTTTTATGCAGATTCCTTGATATGCAGGAAGTATACAAAGCTATTAACTGGAAAATAATTTTCCTTATTGCAGGAACCATCAGCCTGGGTATTGCCCTGGAAAAAACAAACACAGCAAAATATTTTGCTGAAGAACTTATCGGATTTGTTGGCGACATGGGCCCTATCGCCATGCTCTCTGCCTTGTATATTATAACTTCTCTATTAACAGAGATGATTTCCAATGCAGCCAGTGCAGTGTTGCTCTCTCCGGTAGCCATTTCTGCGGCCGAGGTAATGGATGTCAGTTCAAAGCCATTCCTGCTGGCAATCATGTTTGCTGCATCGGCAAGCTTCATGACACCGGTAGGCTATCAAACCAACACTATGATTTATTCGGCAGGTAATTACAAATACTCCGATTTTTTCAGGATCGGGGGACCGCTGAACCTAATCTTCTGGATCCTGGCAACATTATTAATTCCCTTATTTTTTAAATTTTGATCATGGATGAAATCGCTAAAATATTTCAGGAAATAAAAGACTTCTTCAACATTCGGATTTTTACCATCAAAGGCAGTGATTTTACCCTATGGACCATTATTAGTTCATTATTTTTTATTGTACTACTGGTTATTGCGGCTTCTGTAATTTCAAGGCTTCTTAAAAACAAGATACTTACCAGGTATAAGATGGATATAGGGCTAAGGGTTGCTATCGGGAATCTATTCAAATACATGCTGATAATATTGGGCGTGGTCGTTATTTTTTCAACAGTTGGTATAGACCTGAGTGCCTTTACTGTACTGCTGGGAACTTTGGGTGTTGGTATAGGATTCGGACTGCAGAATATCACGGCTAATTTTGTAAGTGGCATATCATTACTGATAGAAAGGCCTATAAAAGTGGGCGACAGAATTGAAGTTGGTAACACAACAGGTGATGTTGTTAAAATTGGATTAAGGGCCACCATTGTCTTAACAAATGATAATATTGCGATCATCGTTCCCAATTCAGATTTTATAACCAAGGAAGTTGTAAACTGGAGCTACAATGAACAAAATGTAAGGTTGCGGATCCCAGTGGGCGTTGCTTACTCATCAAATGTAAGGCAGGTTGAAAAATTATTGCTCGAAGTTGCCAATGCAAATGAGGATGTACTTGCTGACCCCCCTCCTGTAGTACGTTTCACTGGTTTAGGTGATAGTGCACTGGAATTTGAATTGCGTATCTGGACCACATCACTCATTAAGCGTCCCGGAAAGATTACCAGCGATTTGTATTTCAGCATATTTGAAATATTAAGGGAACATCATGTTGAAATTCCGTTTCCCCAAAGGGTGGTTCATCTTAATAAGAATATTAAAGAAAATGAAGAACAAAGCTGATCGGCAAATCAACTTCAACTTTTTTTTGTGGGGATAACCAAAACCTGTTTACTGGAATGCCTGATCACTTTTTCTGCAACACTACCCATCAATAAATGGCTGAGTCCTGTACGGCCATGAGTGCCGAGTACGATAAGGTCTGCATGCCAGTTATCAGCAGCTTCAAGTATTACTTCAGAAGGTTTTCCTTCTTCAATAAACGATACGATCGGTTTATCCTCAGCGAATTTATTAATGAGTTCCTGATGTATCTTTATGAATTCATCTTTGGTAATATCTGCTATTTCTTTTGGTGATACGGCGCCGGTTGTCATAATGAATCCAGTGTCAACAACACTTAAAAAAGCAGCTTCGGCATTCATTTGTCTGCATAGTTTTAAACCATGCGAAGCAATCCGCTCTGCCAGAGGTCCGTTATCAATTGCTATCAGAATCTTCTTCATATTAATTACTTTAGTGTGGCTGTTGACTCCCTACAAATTTAATTCATTTTAGCTATAGCCCGAAAAAAACGCAGGATATAATAAATATGCTGTTTAACTCAATCAACCAACTGGAAAAAATTCCACAGGAAAATAAAAAAGACAACCTTTTGCAAGAATGTCTTTTTGGTAGTGATGTCGGGCGAACAAGATTCCCTGTCTGCCTGGCCTAGACAGGCAGGGAACTTGCAACCACATTCATTAGATTATTTATTCTAAAACTCAACATAAAAAAACCTTGCTAAACTGAATCAGCAAGGTTAATGTCGGGCGAACAAGATTCGAACTTGCGACCCCACGCCCCCCAGACGTGTGCGCTACCGGGCTGCGCTACCGCCCGATTTAAAACCGGATGGCAAAGGTAACAGCAAAACATAAAACTTCAAAATCAATCCGTATTCTATTAATTCTTTAGATATTTTTCCTTTTAAATTCATGCAAACTGTTTTCCATCACAATGGATAAATAGTTTATTTGAATAAGGTTTCAAATATGATCTGTGCAGCAATTTCGCTTCCTTTTTGTGAAGGATGAAACATGTCGGGGCCATAATATGAATACTCTTTGGTTTCTTCAAAATGCTTTTTCCAAACCTGCCCAACCGGGCACAACAATGCATTAGTAGCTTTGGCTGCATCACTATAGTTTTTTATAACCCCGTCAAAACTTTGCAAATGGGAATAACCCGGCCAAACCATAAAATAAACCAGTTTGCTTTTATTTTTCTGACAAAGGGTATTGATTCTTGCTCCATAATCAATCAACATTATACGTCCATCATTTTGAGATGACGGGCCTTGTTGTATAATGACAAAATCATATTTTTTTACCGATATGAGGATCTGAATATTTCCATCATTCCAGTGATCTTCAAGACCATAATTCGGAAAAGCAAGCATCTCTGTTTTGATCAGTATACCATTTTCTCCTCCCTTACGAACAACCAGATTGGGCAGATCATTTGTATAGGTAAGGCTGTTCCCGATAAATAGAATTGATCTTACAGTATCCTTTCCTGCTGGTTTTTGTGAAAACCCGGAAAAACCACACAAACAAATGAAAAGCAGTATTAAACCCAGTGCAGCATTGATTTGTTTGGTTGAAATTTTCATTTCTTGTAAATTAAAAATAAAAATACCGACTGGATCTTATAGTCATGATCAAAATAACATTTCTTTCTCATTACAAAATACTTCCTT
>JBBKWV010000247.1:0-3708 GCA_037969135.1 Ferruginibacter sp. | reverse complement strand
TTTCCTTCGGTGTGGGACTTTTATTTGTTATTTAATTGGTTTGTGATAAGTGCTTAGTTTGTAGATAACTATTCTAGAGTAAGTATTCGTTCAGAAAAAATGTTTATCAATTATTCAAGTTGATATTCTTTTTTCAGCAGTTCAATTAGTGCCGTAGCTTTTGTTTGCAGTTCAATATACCGGTCATACAAAACCAATCTTAATCCTTTCAGGTAGTGAAGTGTGGAACCTATTCTTATTAACGCCGACTTGTCATAACTGATCAATGGCGGGTTTCCCGCAGGTTTCGAAATAACATTTTTTGATTTATCATTTACCATAGTTTCAAATACTGCGGGGTCAAAAAGCAGGTATGCTTCCTTCCGATACTCCATCGCAAAGTCGTTGGTATTTGATTGTAACAGGTAAATGCTGTTCATTTCGGCATAATACTTTGATATACCGGTAGCGGCGGCATTTTTCTTGATGAGCCTGAAAGCTCCCGAGTTTTTCATTTGATCAATAGTCCGGTCTGTACTGGTAAAAAAATCAAACCGGCTAACCATTCTCCCATAATAATAAAGCGCTGCGCCCTCCCTCTTTTTGTCTGTTGAGTTTAATAAAATGGTTAAGCTGTCTATTTCTATTCCTTTTTTATGAAACCTGGCAATGGATTGACCTAAGATGGCAGTGTCTTCTTTTAAATCACTGATCATCGTTTCAATATATTCGTGTTCCCGGTCACTTTCAATTTTATGTTCCAGCCCGTACTCCGCCAAAAAACCGCAGAACACGGCCAGGAACAGCATTAAAAATTCCCAGAAGTATGACTTCCAGCCTCTCTTTGCTTCGTGATGTTTATGATGTCCATGATGATGTACTTCCATATTTTCTGTTTCTTGATTTGTAATAATTTTTTCAGCATCAGATGCAGGAATAACTGTGTCTGTTGGATTATCTGTATTTTCTGTTGTATTATCGGACATATCCGTTTCCATGTCTGAATCAGGAACATCCTTTCCTGAGGGATTTTCCGCGGCTGAATCTGTCAGATGATCTTTATGCTCTTCTTCTTCTGTATTGTTGTCCATTTATATTTGATTGTTTAAATTATTAAAGTGCAGCATCACATGATACACGATGGTCTTGTATATCAGTTGCAGGCAAGTAGTAGAAGCTATTTGCAAATCTGTATCGCTTAATTCAGTCTGCATTTCCCAGCATGATTGCAAAATGCAGTCATGTTATTTTGGAAAGCTATTGATAATGGAATTTGACTTTACTTTCATTTAAAATCAAGCGAATTGTTGTTTACAAACTCCAGGAACTTTGGTTTGTATTGTTCCGAAACGGTAATGCGCTGTTTATTGATAATTATTTGACTACGCTCAATAACTTCAATGTTTTTTAATGAAACAATAAAGGAACGATGCACCCTCATAAACTGTGTCTCCGGAAGTTCTTCTTCTAAAGTTTTTAAACTCATAAGGGTTAAAACGGGTTTAGGATTGTCTTTGAGCCAAATCTTAATGTAATCTTTCAATCCTTCGAAATACAAAACATCGGCAAGCTTAATGCGTAATTGTTTGTATTCGGATTTTACAAACAGGAACTCTTTTTCTTCTGAAACATGAGTTTCCTTTTTCCCTTTTACCAGTTCAAACCAGGTATTTGCTTTATTAGCTGCTGCAAGGAATTCAGCGTAATCAAAAGGTTTTAAAAGGTAATCCAACGCTTCAACTTTAAAACCGTCCAACGCATATTGATCGAACGCTGTTGTAAAAATAACCCTTGTTGCTTTGGGTAACATTTTTGAAAATTCAATGCCTGTTAAATCCGGCATCTGGATATCTAAAAATAATAGATCCACCGGTTCCGTCTTAATAAACTCCATGGCTTCAATAGCACTGCTGGATTTCTTTTTTAGTACCAGGAATGGGGTTTTATTAATATAACTTTCCACTAAATTCAAAGCCATCGGCTCATCATCGACTATTACACAAGAAATTTTTAAGTTGCTCATTATTAATTTTTTCTGTTTTTACCAGGGCAAAAAAGCGATTTTGTCTACCTTCACTCTTTAAATTAGATTTATTTAACGCATAATTATTTACTTCACCGTATATCGAACAATAACTTCATTATCTAATACTACATTAGTTGACCATATAAACTTAGCATCGTTGGTACTATCGTCAAAAATGTCTGTAAAGTTTGTATAGGCTGGTTTATTATCTATACCTATATCAGCATTTGTAAACTCGGTTGCGTCAGGCCATTTACTGTCATCGAATGTTGCAGTATTCCAATCTGATGGTATTTTCCAATGCAAAGCATAGTAAGAGGTTCCATCATCAGCATCATCGGTATTGCAATTTTCACTTAATCTTAAAGTTCCTTTTTCTGAAGCACATGATAAATCTTTTAAAGGAGCAGTATAAAATGTTTGCGCTTTCCAGTTTGAATTGGTTGTGGCAATTATTTCATTCTTAGCATCTTTAAAAACAGCTACCATTCCACCATCGCCGGGATGAAATGCTTTTCCTCTATTGCTCTCAGAACCCAATCCACTGTTTTCTTCCCAGTCAACTAATTTCATGGCGATGGTAAAAGGTTTTTTCACTTTGAACCGAACAATATTAGAATTGAATTCAGTAAAAGGTACATTGTCTTTTCCAACCGGAATACCATTGATGTACATTTCAAAATAGTTGTCGGCAAATACGTAAGCTGTAATGATTTCTCCATCGGCATCAATTGTTACTATGTCTGATCCGTCCAAAGCCTTTAATGCTTCATCAGCAGATTTAAATTCCACTTTAGTGCAAGGATTGTATAAATCGGATGCAAATGGAAAATTAGTATCCGTGAAATTAACTACTGCCGGAACAGTCCAAACGCTGCCATCCAGTGCTGTAGATTCACCATTAGGTGCTTTACGACCCCGATCACATTCAAATATATTTTGGACTATTACTTTAGCAGGTCCTTTAGATACCGAAGCTGTGCCGTTATATTGTTCAGCATTAGTTTGTGTTGTTGTCTTGCTATTATTACAGGCAACCATCGTTAGCAATGTAAAAGCCATTAGCGGAATTGTGTTTTTTATATTTATCATTGTTCTCTTGGTTTGTAGTTTTCAATTGTTAATGTACCATCAGGATTTATAAATTCGTAGGTATAATTATTAGCACTGTCCCAGTTATAATTTATGATATAGTTTTTTGAGTTTAGCTGGTATGTTAATGAATACGAATGACTATTTAACTTTTTAAAAGCAATAATTTCAGCTCCTCTCAACGGCCGCAAAGCGGGCCTTAGTTCTTGTGTCCTGGGTTGTGGAGTAACTTGGTTTTCCGGTGCTTTTGTTCTTGGGTCTAATTTCACTTCGCCTCTCATGCCAGCAATAAAATACGGATACGCTTTAATGGCATGGTATTCATAAGAACCATCTGCATTCATTTTGCCTAAATACTCATCCAGTTTATCAGTCGTTTCTCCATATACAGGAAAACCATCTACAGCGTAAGCAATTGGGTTTCCTGCGCCAACCTGGTTTTGTAAATGCAAAGGAGGCAAATGATAATGGTAATCATCAGCACGGCCACAATGTCCGCCCCACTTGTCTAATTCACCAATGGCGTTAGCATCTTCACCTCTGTTATTAAGCGGATTAAAAATCGGAATTCCATTTACAGCAACTGCAATGGCGCCTTTGAGTAAATTGGT
>JBBKWV010000246.1:0-2987 GCA_037969135.1 Ferruginibacter sp. | reverse complement strand
TCACAGAATAATTCCCTTCAGCTACGGTGAACATATTTGAAGACTGAAAGGTTATTCCGTCAATACTGTACATATACCCGGGCACGCCGCCACTGGCGTTAACCGTTATGTTACCGTTGGCAGTTGCAGAACAGGTTGCATTTATTGTAGTAAATGTTTCAGCAAGAGCTGTGGGTTCGGTAATATTGAAAACCGTATCTCTTGTACAGGTAGAACCCATATCCAGGATCCTAACGGTGTACATTCCACCTGCCAAACCTGAGAACATATTACTCGATTGAAAAGTCACCCCACCATCAATAGAGTACTGAAATGGACCGGTACCTCCAACAGGAGTAACAGTTAAAGATCCATTATTGGATCCGTTGCAGGCTATATTCGAAACAGCACCGCCTACACTTAATGAACTGGTCCTTACAACCCTCACTGTATCAAAACCTGTAATAAAAGTTAACGGATTGTTGATATCCTGGTAAGTTGATTTTACAACATAAGAAGTGGTAGTGGTTGGACAAACATTCGGAAAAGAAACTTCAAACACATTATTGCCAATACTTGTAGTATCACCTGTTGAAACCAAGGTTCCAGCCAAATCGAACAATTCAACCTTGCGGTAAAGTGTAGGACCGGTTGCAGGGGTAAATCTCCAGCTTTCATTCATACCGATCGATCCCCAGGGCGCATCTGTAGCAAATCTTCCCGGTGCCATGAGCCCGTTATCGCGATCGTAATTCTGTATTCCCACCATGGAATTGCCATTATTCCAACCAGTGCAGATCTGTTTATCCTTGATAAAAACTTCTGCAATACCAAGTCCTTCATAAATAACAATCTGGTGTGTATTTTCAATGAAATTCTGACAGGCTGTTAAGAACAAAGGCACTTTATAAAAACTCAATACCCATTTCCTGTGTGGTGCTGTTCCCAAAACATCATATTTGATTTGTTGTGTTGGCGAAGTGGTATAAGCAGGATTCAGATCATGATAAGGCCCCATGATCAATGCCCTGTCGTATAAAGTATTGGGTAAATTTTGCGGCGTACCCGTGGTTGCACTTAAACCAGTACCCGTACTTAAAATACCATAATGAGAGAATGTTCCTGTTTTGGTAATATCAAAACTTACATATCCGTTTGTACTTGCAACCAAAGAATTATATGGAATGCCATAAAACGGGAAAGTAAAAGGAATACTGATAACAGCTGAGTACCGGTCATCGATGGTCAGACTTGTCGGATTTCCGGGAAGGCCGGCATCAACATATGGAGCAAAACATCCACCAGCGCCACTCATCGGGTTTACAACATAACTGTTTGTGGAAGAACGCACATCGGGAATCCTTGATTTTAAAGTTATACAAGTAGCCGAACATCCGTTTACAACAGTATCCCTTGCACAATTAAATGAAAACCCGTTTTGTGCTTTTGATTGATAGCTCATCACTAAAAAAAGTGTGAACACTATACTGTAAAATTTCTTCATATACTCGAAGCTTTATTTATTACTAAAAAGAGAAATTACTTTAATATTTATTTAATTAATTCTTTAGCCTCTTTAAGTTTTGTATTTATTTGTCCGGTTATCATGTGCCAAAACATTACAAAATCTGAAGCCAGGCTGTACAATGGATAATTAAAAGTTGCCGGTTTGTTCTTTTCAATAAAATAATGTCCAAACCAGGCAAACCCGTATCCAACAACAGGGATCAGAACAAAAAACCACCAAAATCCTGTAATGATTCCGGCAACCAAACAAACCAGTAACAGCATTGTTCCGCAAAAATGCAATATCCTATTTTTTATATCCCCGTGTTCTGTCAGGTAATAAGGATAAAAACTTTTAAAATCTTTATACTTTTTTTCCATAATACTTTTCAAAACGTATGTTTAGTTCAATTCTGTTACTTCTTTTTAAATCCGAACTGCAAACCGATTTCATGTGCTCCTGTTCCACCTGCAAAAACACTGATTGGTGTTTCATAATAATCATAAGAATAGGTCAATTTAATTCTTTGCAATAATTTAAATCCGGCCTGGATACTCCAGGATTGTTTTACCCTCCAGTTCAATGACCACCAGATCTTATCCTGGTAATCTACTTTGGCTCCAAAATCAAATTCACTGGGTGAATGTTCAATTACCCTTGCCATAAAATTGGGTATGATATATATATTTTCTCCTGTTTGTATTTTATAATTAGCCATGAAATTATAATGCCGGTATAATTTTCCACCCTCTTTTGCATTGGGCACATTGGCCAGTTCCAATTTAGATTGGATCAATTGGCTAACGGCAGCACCTACACTTAATTTATCATTTGTCCAGTAAACTCCGGCACCGGCGTCGATCCCGATCTTCTTATCAGAACCACCCAATATCGGATCATTGCTGCCCAATGCATCACTGAGTTTACTCTTATCTATTGCAAATTGAAGTGCCCTTAATTCCAACCCCAGGCCCAGTCGGCTGTTTGCGCCTGTTTTAACATGATATGAATATGCCAGCTGAATGCCTGTTCGGCTTGTCGGACCTGTTTCATCACGATATATGTATGCTCCCAGTCCGGCATTTAATTTTTTCAATGAAAAATCGCCGTAAATCATGAATGTTTTTGGATTTCCCGGAAAAGAGGACCATTGATTTCTGTATGAAATACCCAACAAATCTTGTCCTGCAATACCCGCAGCAGCAGGATTATACATAGAATTATGCTGAATATACTGGCTTGTAAAATGTAATTGCTGGCCAAAGCTTGTTTGCATGATCAAGATCAAAGCAAACAGGATGTAAATTTTTCTCATAAACGTTCAATTGTAGGTTTCTAAAAGTAACAAAATTTGTTAAACTTCTATTGTATCTAACAGTTTATCTGAAAAATTTTACACTATTTCTTTCCACTCTACGTTGCGGAGATCATTTAACTTATGCAATACTTCGTTTAACCTGCTTAGTGGTATTCCTGTTTTGATCTGAGCAAAGAGCTGTAA
>JBBKWV010000245.1:0-14667 GCA_037969135.1 Ferruginibacter sp. | reverse complement strand
CTTTATATTATAAATCAATCAGTCACTAACGGCATAAAACTTGCTTTGTCAAGTCAGTAATGACGGAAAATGCTTGAATTAATGCAATAAACAAGGCTGAAAAAGATTCATACAGCTCCCAAAAGGGAAAATGCAGAAAATGATTTTGCACAGGCTGAATAGTTTCTTTGGCAGGCTTGCTAAATTAAGTTAAATTTAAGTCCCCTTCTTATAGTTACTTCAGTATAACAAAATTCATCAGCTGTAAAGCTTTATCAATTTTGCTTCAGTAAGATTATTATCCAAATGTCTTTTAAAAAAGGAATAAAAAAATCGGGCAAAATATTATTATACATACTTGGTAGTGTGTTGATATTGTTATGCCTTTTTTTTCTGTTCATTAATCTGCCTGCCGGAAAACGGTTGGTAAAAAACAAGCTGCAATCTTACCTGCAGGATAAATTAAAAACCAAAGTTATTATTGGTTCTATTGATTACAGTTTGCCTAAATGGATCGAAATAAATAATGTTTATATAGAAGATCAGCAAAAGGATACATTAATATTGGGTGAAAAGATCTATGCAGAAATAAGTATGATCAAATTGATATGGGGTAATACCGATATTCAAAAACTTGCTTTAAAAAATATTTTTCTTAATGTTAATAGATCTGAAAAGGATTCTTTTTTTAATTACCAGTTTATCATCAACGCTTTTTCGGCGAGCGAACCAAACAGCAGTACCGTTAAAGATACAACTGCATTAAAACTAAATTTAGGAAGACTAACCCTTGATCATGTTGCTTTAAGGTTCAACGATAAAAATGGTGGAACTGATTTTAATGCCGGCATAAATGACCTGGATGTTAACTTAAGTAAATTTCAACCCGACAGGTTAGATTTTGGAATAAAAGATCTTGCTGCCTCGGGTGTGAATTTCTTTATGCGTAAGTATAAAGAAAAAATCATAAAACCTTACCTGCCCGTGCCTGATGATAAGGTCAGGGAACCGGGCTACGGACTAAATATTACCGCAACTCATTTTAATATGAGGGATGTACACGTAACTATTGAAAATAAGACCTCCGGCATGTATTATACTAATAAAGTAACGCATCTCGGACTGGAAAAGGTATTGTTTAATTTATCCGGATCTATTGCAACGGCTGATGAACTGATATTAGATAGTTCTTTTGTTCAATTTATCAACCCAATAAAAACAACAAACAAGGATTCAAAACAAATGGCTACGGATGTGACGCCAATGCCATGGCAAATTAAAGCCAGGCAGGTTTCGCTTAAAGATGATCATATCCGGTTTGATGATAATAATCTTTCCAGAACTGAAGGTCTGGATTTTGGGCATTTCAATGTAAAAAATCTTGGAGCAGAAATCTCTTCATTCACTTATTCAGGAAACAGAACTAAAGCACTGATAAAGCAACTTAGATTTAATGATACAAGTGGTTTTGTATTGGACACTATGCATGTTAATTTTTTAATGACTGACTCAATCATTTCAGCAAGGGAATTGTATGTAAAAACGCCACAAACCCTTTTACAGAATTTTATAGAGATTAAATATGACAGCATTGCCGGGGTCACAACAAATCCCCGTAACAGTTTGATATCTGCCGTACTTAAAAATTCAACCATTGCTTTCAATGATCTGTACCTGTTGATTCCAGAATTAAAAAGCTCTTTCCCTCCCGAACAATTTGCCAACAACCTGGTTCATTTTAATACCGAGTTGCGTGGAAATCTGGCACAGGTATATTTACCCTATTTGAAGTTAACTGGGTTTTCAGGTACAAGCGTGAATGCACATGGAACTTTATACAATTTAACGGATGTCAATAAGTTTTATTACGATCTCTTCATTGATCAAAGCAGTTTTAAAAAATCCGATATAATAAAATTTGTTCCACCGGAAAACCAGGAATCACTGGCTAATCTTCCCGACATCATCAACCTGAAGGGCCATGTAAGCGGAAATAAAGAAAACCTGCTTTCTGATATCATCGCTTATGGAAAAGGGATGTCGGTGAATGGTATTTTTTCTTTGAAGAATTTATCTGACCCCCAAAAACTAAAATATGATTTTGTGATCAGGGAAAGCAGTTTCGACAAAAGTTTTATCACGGGACTTATTCCTCCCGGAACTTTGCCGGCAGAAATTAATCTTCCGGAAAAAAATTTTGTAAAAGGAACACTGAAAGGAAATATTGCTGACCTGGTTGCTGACCTGAAATTAGATGGCAGTTATGGGCTGGTAACAGTAAAAGGGTCTGTCAAGAACGGAAAAGATCCCGAAAAGGCAAACTACGATCTCTTTGTTACAACTACCAATTATGAAATAGGTAAACTCATTAGCCAGGACAGCATACTGGGAAAAGTTACAGGTTCATTTACTGCAAAAGGAAAAGGCTTTAACTATAAAACGATGCGGTCGGATATTACAGCTTCTGTAAAGCAACTGCAATACAATAAATATGATTATCAATATGCGGAGCTAGCCGCAAATTTTAATGGAGGAATTATAGACAGTAAAGGATCGATCGCAGATAGCAGCCTGAAATTGCAGTACGATATATCTGCAAATGTTCAAAGTGAATACCCGACAATTAATGGTATTATAAACATAGATACCGCACAGCTTCAAAAACTTAATTTTTATAAGGATACGTTGAATTTTTCTTTAAAAGCGAATATACAAGCCAATAACCTTCGGCCACGTAACCTGGATATCAATACGGTAATTGACTCTGTAAAAATGCAGGCAGGAAAGGATTTTTTTACGCTTGACAGCCTTTCATTGATAGCAACTTCGGTTGGCGGGAAAGACAGCATAAATATTTACGCTCCCTTTGCAAGTATGCATGCAAACGGCGCATTTGATTATGATAAAATTGCCGGTGCTGTTGTTCAATATGTGAATCATTATTATAAGATATCAGATTCAGTTGCAACCGGGAATATTCCAGATCAGCAAATGACATTTGGTGGAATAATAAAATATCATCCCATTCTTACTGCAGTCGTTCCCGGGTTGATCGCATATGATGATATAAATTTCAAAGGTAGCTTTGCATCAGCCAATACTGATAGCGCCCTGAATCTTATTGCTGCTGTTCCCTATATCAACTTTAAGAATAATACACTGAGAAACGGAAATATCATTCTTGCCTCAAAAAATGAACGCATAAATTATGATATCAGTTTTGATACATTGAATTATGCATCTGCAATGTTGTTCAGCACTAAACTAAACGGCAGTGCGGCCAGGGATAGTATTTTAATAAATGCCATCACACAGGACAATAAAGCGAAAGACTGGTTTGGCTTGAAAGCATCTTTTTTTGCAAAGAATGATCATTATACTTTCAGGTTAAAAGATAGCTTGTTGCTCGATTATGAAAGATGGAATGTGGCAGCGGATAACTATATAAATTATTCGCCCGAAGGGTTGATTATCCATAATTTTTCTATTACAAGCGATACAGCAAAAATATTGATCAACAGCCGGCAGGAAACTGCAAACAGCCCGATTGATATTGCTGTTGATAATTTTAATTTAAAGAGTATAAGTTCCATACTCAATCACGATACAGTTTATGTGTCAGGCATCCTGGATGCAAAGCTGGCAGTAAATGATCTTGAAAAAAATATCCCAGCATTTACCGGGAACCTTAGCATTGCTGACCTGGCAATCATGCAGCAGCCTGTGGGAAACTTAACCGCTTTTGCAGAAAAGCAATCAGAAAATAATATTACAGCAACCATGGCATTGACCGGTAATGGAAATGACATAACTGCAAAAGGAAATTATTATTTGAACAACGAGCTGCAGTCATTTGATGCTACAGCAGCAATTAAAAAACTAAACATTGCTACGCTCCAGGGATTTACAAAAGGCGCAATAAAAAATGCAACGGGTAATGTATATGGTGATCTTGCAGTGAATGGAAAATTTTCAGATCCGCGTTGGAAAGGGGTATTGAATTTTGACAGCACTAAATTTACCATTACCCAATTGGGATCTGCATTTAAAATAAGTAAACAGCAGATCGTCTTTGATTATCCTGCCGTTACCCTGAATAATTTTATCATCCGCGATTCACTGGATCATGAATTGAAAATTGATGGTTCTGTTTCTGTCAATGAAACAAATAGTTATGATCTAAATCTCAGAATCAATGCAAATGATTTCATTTTACTGAATGCTGCAAAAAGCATCAACAATGAGTTGTATGGAATTGCTGCTGTGGATGCAAATATTTCTGTTACAGGCAACTCTGTTTCTCCTGGTATTGAAGGCAATATCCTGGTAAAGGATAAAAGCAATATTACTATTGTGATCCCGGAAAAAAGTTACGGCAAGGATGAAGGGAAAACAATCGTAAGATTCATTGACCGTGATACGTTTGATATCAACCCACCGGTTTTAGCTTTTAAAGAAGAAAAAGAAACGCAGCCAGACTTTGCCCGGTTCCTTAATTACAACCTGAATATAGAAGTAGAAAAGAAAGCATCTTTAATCATTGTTATTGACCCGGTAACCGGTGATGAAATAAAAGTACAGGGAGAAGCTCACCTGAATGCAGGAGTCGACCCTGGTGGTCATCTGATACTTGCAGGGAATTATGAACTTGACAATGGTCATTATGTATTTAACTACCAGTTCCTGCAACGTAAATTCATCCTTCAAAAAGGCAGTACAATCATATTTGCCGGCGAACCAATGCAGGCAAAAGTAAATATCACCGCTGCTTATACAGTTAATACATCTTCCAATGACCTGTTGGGAAATGAAGTGGGAAGCATCGATCCCATACTTGCCAATTCCTTCAATCAAAAAGTTCCTTTTAAAGTAATGCTTTATTTAACAGGCGTACTTAGTAAGCCTACCATAAAATTTGATATTCAGTTAGAAGAAAAAAGTGCTGTCATCAATAGTGAACTGAGAACAACGATTGAAAATAAGTTGGCGCAAATAAGAGGAGATGAAGCCTCAACCAATAAACAGGTTTTTTCCTTGTTGCTATTGGGGCGTTTTGTTGGCGAACAAAGCAATGATTTTTTTATGGGCAATGGTAATAATTTCAATGATCTTGCCCGCCAGAGCGTTAGCCGGTTCTTATCTGCTGCATTGAATGAAATAGCAGGGAATATATTGAAAGGAATAGATATTGATCTTAACCTTAACAGCTATCGTGATTATAATAATGGGGGAAGTGCACAACGTACAGACCTGAATGTAGCCTTAAGCAAAACATTCCTGGATGACAGGCTAACCATAGGTGTGGGCAAAAATTTTGCCGTACAGGGACAGGATGCTACATCTAAAACAAATAGCAGTTTTGTACCGGATGTTTCTATTTCATATAAACTTACAAAGGATGGAAAATACCTAATAAGGGCTTACCGAAAAAATCAGTTTGAGGTTGTGATGGATGGTTATGTAGTAGAAACAGGACTGGCATTTGTGGTAACGCTGGACTATGATACATTCAATGAATTGTTCAGGAGAAAAAAGAAAAAATAGAGATCTAAAAAGCACCATGAAGAGAGTTTGTTTTATAGGATTGTTTTTAATACTGGCTGCATCATCCTGCAGTGTAAGGCGTTTTTTGCCTGCCGGTGAAAAACTTTACAAGGGATCTACAGTCATTGTTCAAAAAAATCCTGAAGTAAAAAACACAAACAAACAATTAAAAAAACATCTAGAACTTGCAGTAAGTCCAAGGAGAAATAAATTTTTACTCGGACAACCATATAAGGTATGGTGGTGGTATGTGATCGGAGAGCGGGATGCAAACAAGGACGGGAAAGGCTTAAGGGCGTTTTTAAGAAGAAAACTCGGAGAACCCCCGGTTCTTAGCAGCAGGATAAATGCTCCTGTTACTGCAGAGAACATACAAGCCTTCATGGAAAACACCGGGTACTTTCATACAAAAGTACAAGGCGATACAGTAAACTCAGGGTATTTCACAAAAGCAATTTATACTGCTCATGTTCAACCCCAATACCATATTAAAAGTATTACCTGGGTGAGTGATAGTTCTGATCTTTTAAAGCTGTTACAGGAAAGACAGAAAAAGGGCATTTTGAAAATCGGCCAGCCTTACCAGTTAAGCAATATCAGTGCTGAAAGAGATCAGTTGGATCTGTACCTTAAAACAAAAGGTTATTATTTTTTCAATCCCGATTACCTGATGGCTTATGCAGACAGTACGATCGGGAACAGAGAAATAGATATTTATTTGAATTTAAAGAAGACCACAGCAGAACCGGCAAAACATCCATACACGATCAATAAGATCATTGTATTTCCAAACTACTCACTGCTTTCTTCACAACTGGATACAAGCATTGCCGGAGCTGACCAATACCAGGGATTGATCATAAAGGACTCCGCTAAGAAATTCAATAACCGTCTTTTTGCACAAACGATCACCTACAGGCCGGGTAGTTTATACAACAGCCAATCACAGAATTCAACACTCAACCGTTTAATAAACCTGGGTGCTTTTAAATTTGTGAAGAACCGTTTTGTAGCTATTAATGATTCAGGTAATCTGCACCTGATGAATGTATATTATTATTTAACCCCTGCTAAAAAGAAATCATTCCAGGGAGAGATAGATGGATTTTCAAAAGAAAATAATTCATTGGGAGCACAGGTCAGTGCTAATTGGAAGAACAGGAATCTTTTTCGTGGAGCTGAATTGCTTAAAGTAAAAGTTTATTCCGGTTTCGAAGTTACATTTGCTGATTCGCTTCGAAATAACAATAGCTACCGTATAGGTGGAGAAGTAAGTATAAAATTTCCCCGCTATGCAATACCTTTCTTTCATTTAAAAGAAAATAATTTCTATCCCCCTGTCACAAATTTGTTATTGGGATATGAACTATACAGGAAACAATTATTTTATACCAAGAATTTATTTCGCCTTCAATATGATTTTACCTGGAAAAAAGATATCAGGAATGAATATACACTTGCACCGGTATCTATAAGCTACCTCAACGCCAGTAATGTAACAGATGCATTTTACAAACAGGCAGTGCTGGACCCCTCCATTTTAATTAATGTGTATTCTGAGGTCATACTCGGTACTTTTTTTTCATATACCTATAATAATGCAATGCGTAAAAGAAAAAACAAATGGTACTTTAATGCAAGTATAGATCTTTCGGGAAATGTTGCAGGATTGATAACAGGCGCTAAAAAATACAGGGAAAAAGAAATATTCAAAACTCCCTTTGCCCAATATGCAAAAACGGATTTCGACCTGCATTATACCCGGGCATTATCCAATAAGTGGGATTGGGCAAACCGTTTGCAAATTGGTATCGGGATTCCTTACAACAATTCTTCCGTGTTGCCTTTTTCCAAACAATATATCATTGGCGGATCCAGTTCTGTCCGCGGATTTCGGACACGTAACTTAGGACCTGGAAAGTACAAACCCACTGCCGAAGACCAGCGATATTACCAGATAATCGGTGGTGATTTTAAATTCCTGGCAAACACTGAAATAAGGATACCTATTACAGAAAGCCTCAGCGGCGCAATATTTGCAGATGCAGGAAATATATGGACAAAAGATACATTGCTTTTTGGAAAAGCCGGTAAACTAAGTAATGAATGGTATAAAGAACTTGCTGTTGCATCAGGTATAGGTTTACGATTTGATGCTTCTGTTTTAGTGATCAGGGCAGACCTGGGTATACCATTTAGAAAACCTTTTTTGCCTTCAGGACAAAGATGGGTATTTAATCAAATAGATTTTGGAAGTAGTTCATGGAGAAGAGAAAACCTTATTTTAAACATTGCGTTGGGCTTACCATTTTAGTCACTACATATAATTATATTTCTTTTGAAGAAGTACATAAAAATAATTCTCGTTGTTATTGTACTGGCGCTTGCCGGCGGTTGGATATATTGGGAGCAACACAAGAAAAGGGTCATTAAAGATTCTATTGAAAATGCTATCAGCAAGGGAACAGATAGCTTGTATTTTATTCATTATGACAGTTCATTCATTGACGAAGTTAATGGCAATGCTACATTCTATAATATAGACCTGCAGTCAAAATCTTTGCAAAAACAATTATTGCTATATGACACTGCATCTGCTGCTACAGTTTATAATATACATATTGATATTGTTTCGATAAAGGGTGCAGATATTCCTGCGCTGTTAAGTAATACTGCAGTGGAGGCCCGGTCAATACAGATCATACACCCGGTAGTTTATATTATCAGTTCAGGCAAAAGGAAGAAAGAAACCTTTAGTGAAAATGACAGTCTTGCCATTTACGAAAAACTTCTCGGTAAGTTCAACAGCATTCATGCAGGAGAAATAATAATTGAAAAGGGCAACCTGAATTTTATCAATAAAACAGGCGAACCACATACGGCCCTCAGGGATATTTCGATTGATCTGAAGAATTTCAGGATCGATAAGACGAGGAATTACCAGAATATCATCAGCTATTTTATAAAGGATGTAGTTGCAAAAGTTAAAGAGATTTATTTAAGAGGAGACAGCAATCAGGCAATATTTACGGATGTTGAATACAATGCCCCCGGAAAATTCATTAAGCTTAAAAAATTTCAGCAAAAAAATAATCAACAAGAGATTGTTTTCGATATCAATAATACATCCATCAATAATCTATCAACAGATGCTTTTATTCAGGACCAGTTGTTAAAGGCAGAAGAACTTACAAGTGATGGAGGACTGTTAACGTTTTACCGTAAAAAAAATAACAATGATGACCAGGATAAAGATGAAATCGAAATAGATAATAATTACTTCGATGAAGCCTTGTTGAATAAAGTAAACATTGGTAATACCAGGATACTCATCTATAATAAGGCAAATCCAACTGATGCTCCTATTGCAATCAGCAATGTTAGATTCAGGGCTACGGATATTCAAAAACTGTATTCGGGAACAAGTATCAGAAACATGGTAAGCAGGAGTAGCTGGGCGTTATCTGCTGACGGGTTTTCATTTCTGTCGGAAAACAAGCGTTACAAAATGACTGTGGGTGCTTTTGATATCAACAATGTAAATTCAACCATGCACATCAATAGTTTTTCTGTGACACCGCAGCTTTCGGAAGAAGCTTTTTCCAAAAGCCTTCGATACCAGGAAGATTTGTACGACCTTAATTTTACAAATATTGAATTAACAGGTATTGATACAAAACGGTTGATCACGGAAAAAAGATTTGAAGTAGAAACTGCAACAGTTCAGCCCAGCATAAAAGCTTTTAATGACAGAACAGTTGCATTCAATCCGGCGAGTAAAGTTGGAAAATATCCTCAGCAGCTTCTTCAGAAAATAAAATTCCCTGTAAGCATTAAAAAAATAATTATAAAAAACGGATATGTTGCTTATAAAGAACGAGGCGCCGTATCCGGAGAAACGGGTGTTGTTTTTTTTAAAAAAATCAATGGAACAATATCAAACGTAACCAATATAAAAGATGTTATAAACAAGAACAATATGCTGGTATTGAATGCCAGGTCAATGTTCATGGGCGTAAGTGATCTGCAGACCAGTTGGAATCTCCCACTCAATACTACCAATGGCTCTTTTCACGTATCGGGTGTAGCAGGAGGCTTTAACGCTGTATCATTGAATGCAATTTCCGAACCGTTGGGAATGATTTCTATAAGAAAGGGCAATATCAGAAAAGTGACATTCGACCTTACAGGTACAGATCTCATAGCAAAAGGATATTCTACACTTTTATACGATAATTTAAAGATCGATCTGTTGAAAAAGGATTCAGCTGATACAAAGAAAAAAGGATTTATGAGTTTTGTGGCAAATGTATTGGTAAAAGACAAAAATCCCCAGAATGGGCAAGTGAGAAGAAACGATATAGAAAAAGAAAGAGATATTAGCAAGTCATTTTTTTACCTGTTATGGAAAAGCATATTTACTGCTGCAAAGAAAACGGTTACGGGTAAAAATACAAATCAATAAAATACCGGTTACAATAAAGTAACCGGTCTCAAATATTTATAATGAATCTTAATTTTAAGTAGCTCTGTTATCTTCCGATCCCTTTTTGAACCTGGCCGATGAACCATTTTCATTGGCCGGGGAGTTCTTGTGCGTCTCTTCGTTTTTATGGCTCTTTTTAAACAGGTTGTGATAGATTGAAATTCCCAAAGCTTTTATTTTATCGGTATTACTGATGGTTGACTTTGCAACTGCAAATTCAACAATACCTGCCAGGGCTTTTTTCAATATCGATGAAGATTTTCCTATGAGAAGTTTTTTAGATAAAAATACCACGCCAACTCCCGTAGCTGCTTTTATAAGACCATTTTGAAAACCTGGCATATCGGTCAGCTTATTAAAACCATCCTTAATTAAATTCATTGGAGTTAAACTTTCACGTGTTGCTTTAAATTGAGCAACAAGTATTTCTTCCTGAATTGCCCTTCTTTTTTCCAGTTCAATAATGGCCGCGTCTAACTCCGCTTTGCTGTTGATTTGCATAAAATTTATTTAAGGAACTTTCGAATAAGTTTGTCTGCGAAAGGATCTTTAAACCACTTTTTTCTGTTAGTGTAAAAAATAAGCCCGATGATAAGGTAAAATCCTGCTAACACAAAAAAACCATAATAAACTTTACCAAGTAATTCACCTAATAATAGTGCTATACCAATATTAATGATAATGATGAATAATAAAAAAACCAACAATACGATCAGCCTGGAAGCCAGCGATGATATAATATCGCTTGATTTATCAACAACCTTGAGTTTATACAGGTCAAATCTTGTTTCTAAATAATCGTTGGTTTTTTCAAATAAGGCTTCAATAGTATCAGTTGTCTGATTCTCCATTTTTATTTTTTAAACTTTATCACCGTGCTGTTTTTATATCCCACCTGTACGTTTATACAAAGTTGCGTTTTGTATCTTCTTTTAAATTTTGTGCTTTGTCCTTTGTTTTTTCCAGGATATCTTTTGCTTCTCCTCTTATGCTGTCATATTTTTCAGCTATTGCTTCTCCCAGTTCGTTGAATTTATTTCTTACTGTATCATTTATATCTCCGGCTTTCTTAGAGATCTTCTTTCTTGTTTCTGATCCCTTATCCGGGGCAAATAGTATACCCAATACAGCACCTGCCGCAGCGCCTAGCATTACAGCAGCTAGCAATTTACCTGATCTCATAGTTTTAATTTTTAAGGTTAATTAATAAGTGTATATCTAATTGGTTATCCAAAATTCTGCCAAACCTAGTGGTTTGCTTTAAATGTCATTTTGCCATCAGAAGGACTAACCATTAGAAGGACCATATAATGTACGCAAAAAAAGGGAGTAATAAAAATCTAATTATTTTCTTTAGCCGGAAATGTTAAAGTTAAGCAGACTACAAAAGAAGCTATGCAGCAATATCTCTCCACTTATAGTTTAAATGGCATAATTATGGATTAGTTTGATAAAAAGTGTATTTATAAGTATTCGAGCTCAATAATATTTATTGTTAAAAGGGGCGAAAATAAAACTACCATTATGCAAAAAAAGGGAACAACTGCTTCAAAAGGAGGTTTTAATAGATTTTCTCATTGGGTGACAAAGGCAACAGGAAATCCTAAGGCGTTTCTTATAGCAATTTTGGTGGTTATGGTTTGGGGGGTATGCGGTCCGTTTTTTGACTACTCCGAGGTATGGCAACTAGTAATAAATACAAGCACTACCATTGTTACATTTTTAATGATGTTTGTTATACAGCAGTCGCAAAACCGCGATACAATGGCACTCCATCTCAAATTAAATGAACTGATAGCTTCAAATAAAGGCACGAGTAACAGGTTGATCGCAAGTGAAGATCTTACAGAGGAAGAACTGGAAGTGATAAAAAAATATTATAAAATGATATCTGATAAAGCGATCGATAAAAACTCACTGTTTACAACACATTCCCTGGATGAGGCCCAGGGAAATACAGGAGAAAAGGGATCTCATACGAATTGAACTAAATCTAAGTCAATACAAACTTCCAAAAAACAAGTATGAAACATTTAAGATTAATTTCAATCAGTTTTTTAATGCTGTGTTTATCCGTGATACTAAATAGTTGCGAAGCTATTGCTGGCATTTTTAAGGCAGGAGTATGGACCGGTGTAATAATAGTGGTAGGAATAGTGGGGCTGATCATTTATTTTTTTAGCCGCTCAAAGAAATAGTTTTTCCACTGTGCTATATAGCAACGATCATGATTGCCCCAATCATTTTCTTTTCCTGGGCAACCGGATTTTTGCTATTTTTTTATAAATAACAACTTCTCCGGGAGGAGGACTGTCATCGCCTAATAACATACCCCAGGGTTTAAGCTCATCTATCCTGTCGAAAATTATTTTCATAATTGCGATAGTGGGTAAGGCTAAAAATATACCAGGCAATCCCAGTAATGAACCCCCAATAACAACTCCCAGGATGGTGATCAATGCATTGATCTTTACTTTAGATCCAACGATCTTCGGCATTAATATATTAGCATCCAGGAAATGTAGTATTTCAAATGATATGATGATCCATATTATATCGCTCAGCTGCGAAGAAGTAGTAAGTGTAACCAGTGATGTAAAAAGGATGCCAACAAATATTCCTATATAGGGTATTATATTAAGGATGGCAGAAAATACTCCGAGAAAGATGGCATATTTTACCCCGATTACCAACAGTATAGTTGAATTTAAAATTGCGATTATGCCCATTTCTGTAATGAGGCCAAGCATATATTTTTGTACGATTCCTTTTGATTCGATTAAAACCTCTTTTACCTGTTGCTCAGGAACATTGTTAAAGACAGCTATTAAAAATCTTTTGATCATATTCCGGTAAAATAAGATCAGGAGTGTATATATGGCAACCATAATGACATAAAAAATGGTTTGTGTGATGGTAAAGAATGTTTGGCCAATAAATTCAGTTCCTGTTGTTTTCACATTACCGGAGGCGTTTTGGATCATCAGGGTTTGTTCCTTTGTGCTAAGGTTGAATTTTCGTTGTATCCAGTGTTGCAAAGTATCATAATGTTTTTCCAGGTGTTCTCTTATGGATGGTATATCATTTAAAAACCGGGCGATCTGGTGCGAAAAGAAATAAATGAGGAAGGCAATTATTGCCAGCGCAAATATTACGGATGTTAGATTTGCGAGTATATTTGGGAACCTTAATTTTTGTGATAGAAAATTGGTTACAGGCAGAAGTAATATGGAAAGTAAAATAGAAAAAACCAGCGGAACTATAATATCCTTACCGTAAATAATGATAATACCTAACAGGAATAAGAGTAATAATTTAAAAGTAAATTGAATGTAAAAAGGGAGCTGTTTATAATTTATCATTTAAGCAAGCCTGTTTTAATACCTGAGGAGCAATGCCCATGCTAATTAACCAAAAAGCCCTTTAGGCCATATTCAGAAGATTCAACAGCATATAAAACGGAGTTTTTGGATGGTTCATTTTTATTTTCGTAACGGAATTTTTCTGTTATAGTAAGTTCATAACTTCTGAAATTCATCTCTTTTTCGCTGCAAAATAAAAATTCATTTTTCTTGATAAAATTAAATGTATAGCCACTGTTTATTAATTCATTCAGTGCTTCATTTAAAGAACCTGCTTCCTGGAGTATTGTATTTAACATTCAACTGTTTATTGTAAAGTAATATGGCACAAAAACTATACCCAATTATTCTTTTCTATTCAGAGATTTTTATTTACCGGAAATTTTGAAAAGATCAAACAATTAATCTTCTCATTTGTGTTCAAAGGATTTGGATTTGCAGCTAATGAATTTTGTTATAGCAAGTTATTAATTTAAATACAATTGCAGGATGATTTTTTCCACAGTGCTATCCACAATAATAAATTAAGAATAATCGGGTGCATAAAAGCAGGTAATAAGCAGGGGAAATACTTTGATAGAATTACAGGGCGTTTTCAGTATAATTTGGCAGAATCTGAACAACCTTTTCCACAAACGAACTGTTTATTTGAATATTGATAAAAGAAGGGTGACCAAGAATCTGCCATTCTTCATTTTCCATATCAACCAAAGTGTACATGAATTTTTTATTGCTGTTATAAATCTGGTAAAACCGCTTATTTCCAGTCATGAAATTAAAAAACCCAAAAAACAACAGTTTGCCATCTATTAGTTGTTTATGCCAGATCAGTAGCTTCGGAACGTGAATGGGGTAATTCATAAAATGCTTAATTTTTAAACCCACTTTTTGAGCCAGTACAGTAAAACCAAGATCATCCTCTATCCATTGTCCAGTCTCCACATCAGTAAAAAAGATGTTTTCATAACCATTGTTAAATAAAACCCGGTACATATTGTGATTGCGGTTATACATTTCTGTAGCCCAGGCAAGAGTTTCAACTCCTTCTAATTGTACATAAATTCTTCTGGTCATGTTTTGCTATTTAACTTTTACATCATAATGATAAAATACACAAAAAGTAATTGATGGGCTCGAATTAAAAGTTAAAAAAAAGACGGATAAATAAAATAGGCAAGGCAATCTGACTATTTCTACCCGAAATATTTTTATAGGGAGGGGGATAAGTTCTTACCAATATAAAAAAAACAATTCATATATGAAAGAAACATCTTTTTTTAATCTTTATCTATAGAT
>JBBKWV010000244.1:0-4527 GCA_037969135.1 Ferruginibacter sp. | reverse complement strand
CATTTTTACGCCAATACTGAAGTTCTTGTCTGGATATTCCAATTTGCCCGACTGAGAATCTAGGCTCAAAAAGGCCATCTAAAAAGGCAAAAAATTGCATAGGATTTTTTTGGAATTGTTCATCCATCCAGTTTGAATTTAATTCTTCAAATTTCATTTTTTGTGTTGACATGATACAAATATATAAAAAAGGTATAACTTTATGCTAAATTTAATAATAAAGTATAAAGCTATACTTTATGAAAAACAGCCCAATTATGACAAATTTCAAATTCAAGACTCGATCATCAAACCGAGTTTATCCTCCCCAAAAATGCAAAAAGCCTGATTGCGGAGTGATTTTTACTCCTACAGACAAAAGGCAACAATATTGTAATCCGCAACATAGAATTGACCACAATAATGATTTAAGGACAATTAAAGAGCAGCCTTTTAAAATGTATAAAAAGAAGTTGGCTCATAATCTTGCTCTGCTGAAAAAAATTCACTCGAGTCTTGCAGCGAATGCTCAAAGTACATTCAGTATTCAATTACTACAATATGAACTTTACAACTTTGGTATCTACACTGACAAAAATATTAATCAGGAGACTGACAAAGAAATAGAATGGAATTATAATTATGGTATAGAAGTTAATGACGCAGATAAGAAAACTTTTATCATTCACTTTAGGAAAACAACACTCTTATAATATGGAACTACAAACCAGGCAATTGACATTTGAAGAAAGGTACTTCAGACAACCTAATACGCTGCATTTGCCAACAGCAACTACACAAAATCCAACATATAATGGTTTATTAAAATCGGGTGCTCTATTTCCAAATACAGAGTTTATCCAGATAACTCCTCCGGTGGATTTATCCAACCATGTGTTCCCATCTCCTTCATTTTCGGAAAGGGCTGGAAAGTTTCTGGATAAGAATTGGCTATGGGTGATACTTGGAATTGGAACTGCAGTTGTTGTTACCGTGGCCGTATATAAAAATCACCAAAATAAGAAGGAACAGGGACATATAAATCCCAATAGTCAACCACAATAAAAAAATCGAATACCAATCTTAAATTGGATATCTTAACTCGAATGATTTATCCCTGCACATCTCAACATTTTTATACAAATCAATACGTATCAATTTGTTTATAAATGTTGCCATTTACCTCAATTTGAATCAAAGAGTATTTATATATCAAGATTCAATAACAAACTGCAAGCTTTGTTATCTCAACAGGTTGTCTTTATAATATTAAATAACATATCATTTGTCATGAAATGCATGCACATACGTCCATATAGATATGAGAGCATTGGTTATATCAGGTGGCGGTAGTAAAGGCGCATTTGGCGGCGGAGTTGCTGAGTACCTTATTAATGATTGTGGTTATAAGTATGATCTTTTTGTTGGTTGCTCTACTGGCAGTCTTTTGTTGCCTCACCTGGCTATTGGAAAGGTAGAAAAGATAAAAAAGATATATACTTCCGTAACGCAAAAAGATATTTACAGTATTTCACCATTTCGTATCCGTAAAACAGATAAGGGTTTTGAAACCAGTATCAATCACTTTAATACACTGCGTACCTTCCTGAAGGGATGCCCTACTTTCGGAGAAAGTGAAAGCCTTCGCAGATTAATCAGGAACAGTATCAGCCCCGAAGATTTTGAAATGATTGGGAAACTTAAAAAGAAAGTCATTTTTACCGTTTCAAACTTAACTGATCAAACTGTAGAATATATACATTCCGACGATTGCAGTTATGAAGATTTTTGTAACTGGGCTTGGGCTTCTACTAACTTTGTTCCGTTTATGAGCGTTTTTGAAAAAAATGGCTGCCAATATGCCGATGGTGGCTTTGGCAATCACATTCCCATTTATTGTGCTTTGGAAAACAATGCCTGCGAAGTGGATGTAATCATTCTTGAAAGTGAACAACCAGTTCGTAAACTGCCATTAGGTAGCAATGCTTTCTCTCTTTTATTAAGAACCATTAATTTTATGGCAACACAAATAAGTATTAAAGATGTGATGATTGGAAAATTAATAGGACTGAACCGTAGGGTTGATATCCGCATTTATTTTACACCCCGGCAATTGACAGAAAATTCTTTGATATTTGACCCAGAACAAATGACCCAATGGTGGGAGGAAGGTTATCAATATGCCCGGAATAAAGAACCGGTATGTTATTGCCATCAGCCAGAAGAAAGCTGATTATGGTTCATAAACGAATAATTTTATTTACAACAGCATTCAATTTTAGATATGGCAGAATTTAACCAGCAACAGGCTTTTCTTTTTATGCCCGACATAAGTGGGTTTACAAAATTTATAAATGAAACGGAGATAGAACACAGCACCCATATTATACAGGAGCTGTTGGAGATAATTGTAAATGCCAACGAAATTAATCTGGAGCTATTGGAAATAGAAGGCGATGCTGTTTTCTTTTTCCGCTTAGGCAAAATGCCTGCAGCAGCTGAAATTATTCAGCAAACTAAAAAGATATTTGAAAAATTTCATCAGCACCTGTTAAAATACGAATCACACAGATTATGTCAGTGCGGTGCCTGCAGAACTGCTAGTAACCTGACACTTAAATTCATTATACATGCCGGTCCGGTTGGCAGTTTTAATGTAGGAAATAATTTTAAATTAATTGGCAAGGATATAATTATACTTCACCGGCTTTTAAAAAACTGCATTCCTTTAAGCGAATATTTCTTGTTTACAGAACCATTCTTCGGGATACTGGAAAGCGAAAAATTAATAGGTCAGAATTTATCAGCAATCAATGAAGCGGAGGAATTTGATAATGTGCTCTTACATTATAAATACGTTCCCATTCAACATTGGTTACAGGATATTGAGATGCCAACAGAAGGGAATGCTGTAATACAACCTAAACTGGTGCCTGTAATTACTGTAAGTAAAAAAATAAACTCGGAAGCAGGTATACTATTCAGTTATCTGGCAGATTTGTCCAAAAGAACTGAATGGATGAACGGGGTTAAAAAAATTGAATTTTCTTCAAATGAAAAGATAAACCAGGTTGGCACGGTTCATAAATGTATTATTGAAAATAACAGTTTAACTCAATTCAAAACAAACTATTTTGAGCACCGGGACGATGAATACAGCATGATGGAGATTGATGCTAAAAAAAATGCTTTTGGCCACAAATTTATTGTAGAGCAGATTGATGAGGAATCAAGCATGGTAACCATTCAATTCCTTGTAAAAAACAACCCAATACACAAGACAATGTTTTCTTTATTTATGAAAAATAAAATGAAGAAAAACCTTGAAAAGTCTATGGAAAACCTGGGCTTAAAATTTAAAACAGGTATGCTGAAATAAATGAAACCGTGCTTCCCAAATATTAAAGTCCCCTTGTTAGCGAAATCAATTCTTCTTTATTGTGAAATCCACTGGCTTTGTTGAGCACCTGACCATCAGGACCAAGAAATAATAGAGTAGGGGTGCCTTCAATACTATAATCCTGTACCATCTTTTTACCTTCCTCAGATTCTATATCAACCTGTGCATTGATAAAACGTTTATTAAACAGATCGCCTGTTTCTTTATCGGTAAATACTGTATTAATCATTTCTTTACAGGCAGCACAGTAACTGGCATGAGCAAGAAGAAAGATTGGTTTGTTTTCTTTTTTACTTTGATCTTTTAATAGGGTTAAACCGGTAGAAGTAAATTGAACACCTTCTTCAGCGTTTTCAAAAGTTGCCGTTGACGAATTATTATTACATGAAATTATGAATACACTGCTCACCAAAATCAGAACAGCCAGTATAAACAATCGTTTTGTATGTTTCATATTAATATTATTTTTTTAATTATCAAATTGGGTAAACAGCCCTCTTAATGATGAGAGCTGTTTTTAAACCTAAACCACAACCTATGAAATATATTTACGGATTCAGCTTTATACTTCCATAGTTGCTTTTAAAAGTTTTTCATATTATTATTTTACAATGTCGGATTGTACCAGAATGGCATGTTCATAAAGATCCAGGTCTGCATCATACCGGTTACCGGCAGTAATAGCACCTTTTATTTTAACGTTATCGCCAATTTTTAGTCCCTCTGTACCCGGGCTCGATTCTAAGGTAAAAGTGGCGCTAACACCAACATTGGCTCCTTCGTCTTTTAATACAATTACTTTTTCGCCTGTTTGATTTATAGAAATATTGCTGATCCGGCCTTTAATGATCAATACTTTAGAATTGCCATCACTTGCAAGATATTTAACATTGGCTTTTGAAGCATCTGTTGTAAACTCATTTACCAGGTCTTGTACCTTTAATTCAGCAAAAGCGCTTGTCGCCTGAACATTACGGTGGGGTTTAAAATACAGATAGGCGCCAATACTGCCAGCTATTATAACTCCGGCAAGTATTATAACTCCGATTCGTTTAATTGTTTTCTTTGTCATATTATATTTTGAATTAAAAAAATGATAGATTTCTACATTTAGAATCAATATGTAAACTATTATGCCTCTTCTGACG
>JBBKWV010000243.1:0-45169 GCA_037969135.1 Ferruginibacter sp. | reverse complement strand
TGAGGAATACATCAACAAGATTCACTGCTTCCGTACAGGCACGGTCAAGGTTATCATTTACAATATTTTTATCAAAATGATCTTTAAATGAAATTTCATATGAGGCCTTGTTAATCCGGGCAGTTAATGATTCAACCGTTTCTGTACCACGGGTTTGCAAACGTTTTTTCAATTCAAATACCGATGGAGGCTCCACAAAAATGCTCAAGGTGTTTTCAGGATATTGTTGTTGTATATGTATAGCTCCTTTCACATCTATATCCAGAACCGGTACTTTATTAAGTGACCAAATTCTTTTCAATTCAGATTTCAGGGTGCCGTAATATTTACCTTCATAGACCATTTCCCATTCTGCAAATTCTTTTTGCTGAATTTTATGTTTAAAATCCTCAAGTTGTATGAAATAATAATCCACGCCTTCTTTTTCATTGTCTCTTGCACTGCGTGTTGCAGCAGATACTGAAAATTCCAAAACAGGAAATTTGTTCATCAGGTATCTGGTGATAGATGTTTTTCCTGCTCCCGATGGTGCAGTGATAATTAAAATCTTCTGGTGAATAGAATCCATATGCAAAGAAATGAAAGAAATAATTAATCAACGAAATCCTTAATCGATCCTTGTAATATCGGCACCTAAATTTCTCAGCCGTTCGTCGATAAACTGATAACCTCTGTCTATTTGATCAATGTTTTGAATCCTGCTTATTCCCTGGGCACTCAATGCTGCGATCAGCAGGGCAACACCAGCCCGGATATCCGGACTGCTCATTGTTATACCACGCAATTGCTGCTCTCTTTCCAGGCCGATCACAACCGCACGATGTGGATCACATAAAATGATCTGTGCACCCATTTCAATTAATTTATCTACAAAAAATAAACGGCTTTCAAACATTTTTTGGTGAATAAGCACACTTCCCTTTGCCTGTATGGCTGTAACAATTATTATACTCAGTAAGTCGGGGGTAAAACCAGGCCATGGATGATCATAGATATTGAGAATAGCACCATCCAGATATTTGCTGATCTCATAAAACTCCTGTTCCGGAATATGTATATCATCTCCGATAAAATTCATTTTTATTCCCAGCTGTTGAAATTTTTCAGGAATGAGCCCCAAAGATGTTATTCCTGCATTTTTGATGGTTATATCACTTTGTGTCATGGCAGCAAGGCCGATAAAACTGCCTACTTCTATCATGTCTGGTAACATCGTATGTGTGGTGCCGTTTAATTTTTCAACACCATGTATAATGAGCATATTACTTGCGATACCATCAATTTTTGCGCCCATACGAACCAGCATTTTACAGAGCTGTTGTATATAAGGTTCGCAAGCTGCATTGTAAATGGTTGTTGTTCCGGATGCCAAAACAGCGGCCATTAAAATATTTGCAGTACCTGTTACACTCGGTTCATCCAATAGCATAAATGCTCCTTTCAATTGAGTTGCTTCCAGTTTAAAAAAACCTGACTGCTCATCGTAATTAAAAGTAGCACCCAGTTTTTCAAAACCCAGAATATGGGTATCCAACCTGCGTCTGCCAATTTTATCTCCGCCGGGTTTGGGTAAATAGGCTTTTTTAAATCTTGAAAGTAATGGACCGGCAAGCATGACAGAACCTCTTAATCTTCCGCTTTTTTTATGATAGGATTCACTTTGTAAATATTCAATATGTACATCATCTGCTCTAAAACTGCATGTGTGTTTATCGATGCGATTAACCTTCACATTCATTTCAACCAATAATTCTATCAACAGGTTTACATCAATGATATCCGGAATATTTTTGACCATCACTTCATCGGCAGTTAGTAATACTGCACTGATGATCTGCAATGCTTCATTTTTTGCACCCTGTGGCGTAATTTCTCCCGAAAGTTTCTTTCCTCCTCTAACTTCAAATATGCTCATGTTGATTGTTATGATTAATATTCAACAAACGTATATAAAAAACCCTGATGTCTGTACAGGCATCAGGGTTTTTTTAAAAATCTGATTAATTATTTCTAATACCTTTTTTTAAAATTCCGATTGTTATTTCTGTTATCACGACCACCACCGCCGCCTCTGTTGTCTCTTCCTGCACCACCCTGACCGACACCACCACGGTTATCCCTGCTGCCATAATTTTTACGGTATTGATTCCGGCCACCGCCATAATCATCCCTGTCCTGCTGGTTATCAGTTCTGTGTTTAACAAAAGGGCGGTTGTTGAATTCCAGTTCGCCCTTAGTCATACTGCTAAGTTCACTTTGAATGGTATCATCATGAACCAATTCTTTATGCCAGTTGCTGTATGTGAGCTTCATATAATAAGCAATAGCATTGGCGAAACCTTGTTTTTTCTCCGGGTTTTCTTCTTTCAATGCCTTTTCAATAACTACTTCAATATTTTTACCCAGGTGATTGAAACGGGGATATCTTTTAGGATATTTTAATCTCTCCGGTTTAGCTTTTAATGTTTCCCTGGTAGGAATGGGATAAGGGCTATCAACATCCAATTCAAAATCACTGATCAAAAAAAGGTGATCCCAAAGTTTATGGCGGAAATCTTCTACATTTTTAAGGTGAGGGTTTAAAAATCCCATCAGCTCAATAACGGCGTAAGCATTGCGTTGTCTTTCTTCTTTATCTTTTAAGGATAACAGGTATTCTACCATTTTCTGAATATGTCTGCCATATTCTCTCATGATCAAATGATTTCTGGTAGTATTATACTCCATGTTCTCTACTTTAGGCATATAGCAAATGTAAGTTGTAATTTAATATGAAACAAGCGTATACAGGTTTTTAACGCATGTGAAATTTACGGCAGTAGATAAATGCGATCAAAATACCTGCACTGTCAGCTGCCCAATCCAATAAATCGAATGACCTCGAAGGAACGAAAAATTTCTGAATAAACTCAGTGGTTAATCCCCATATACAAATAGATAAACATATGCGGATAAAATAATGCCGCTTTAGTTTCGTAAACATGGAAGACTCAGCAACCGGCAAAAGGAATAAAAAAGTAAGAAAACCAAACATGATTGCATGTACCCATTTATCAAAAAATGAAAATTGAAACCATGAATGCGTATTGGGCAAATCACTTTCCGGTAATGCTACCAAAATCAGCACAACAATAAAAAAAACAATTGCCGGTGCAAATTTTTTTATGCCAATATCTTTTAAAGAAGATTTACGAACATTATTTTCCATAATAAAAAGACCCGGTTTCTTTTATAGTGGAAGGATTTGAGTTTCTCATTATCCAACCAACGAGGCATAGGCTTCCGCCGTCATTAAATTATCTATATCAGAAGGATTATCCACTGTCATTTTTACCATCCAGCCTTCTCCATAAGGGTCGGTATTTACCAATTCTGGTTTTGATTCCAACGCAGGATTGATTTCGTTAACGGTTCCTGATACCGGTAAAAACAGGTCACTGACTGTTTTTACAGCTTCTACAGTTCCAAACACCGCTTCTTCAGCCAATTTTTTCCCCTTTGTATTGATATCTACATAAACGATATCCCCCAATTCATGTTGTGCAAATTCGGTAATACCGATTGTGGCAATATTTCCTTCTAATAAAACCCACTCATGGTCTTTTGTATATTTGAGATTGGCTGGATAATTCATCTAAAGATTTTTATACTATAAAAAATGATTGTTGCAATTTAGGTCTATTTAACCAATTCAATATGCATCCGGATATCGCCTGTTGGTCTGTTCATATCGTTTTTCTGAGCATTTGCAATTTTTGATATGACCTGCATTCCTGATTCCACCTCACCAAAAACAGTGTAATCCTGATCAAGAAAAGCGGTGCCACCAATGGTTTTGTATATACTTCTTTGCTCGGCTGTATATTTTATACCCTTGCTCATCTCTATATTATTTAATTCATCATCTGCGTATATTTTTCCATCTACCAGGTAGAACTGGCAGGCACTGCTTGCTTTTTGCGGGTTACCATCCCTTGCGGCGGCTAAAGCACCTTTTTTATGAATAAGACCTTTATTGAATTCAGCCGGGATCCGTTCCATATTTCCACCACCATTTCCCAACATCGCACTAGCATCTGCGTTTTTACTTAATGGATCTCCACCTTGTATCATAAAACCGGCAATTACCCGATGAAATAATAGGCTGTCATAAAAACCTTCATTAACGAGTTTTACAAAATTATCCCGGTGTAATGGAGTTGAATCGTACAGTTTTACAATCAAAATGCCTGAATCTGTTGTAATCTTTACCCGAATGGATGCACCTGTTATAACTGGTAAGGCTTTTGATGTTGTGGTCTTTTTTACAATTGTGTTGGTACTTGTTTTCTTTACCTGTGCAAAAAGAGAATTGCTGCTGATAAACAGGGTTGCAAATAAAATTGTAAAGAGGAGAGTAAACTTTTTGATCATAATAAACGTATTTAAAATTGATTTGTTTCTCAAAACTAATCAGAATCATTTTACCAATGTGTTTTTTGGCAAAAAATTTGAACAATTTAATTATATTTATAAAAAGTGTAACAAGTACTATGAGATATGCAGCCCTATTCATATTAGTTTTGTTTTTTATTTCTTGTAAAAAAAGTACCACTGATTTGCCGGCAACTGCAACTCCGGAAGCTTTCTATACAGTTATTGTATCTGTTAATTGGTCATCTCCGTCTTTTACTGTTCCTGTTGATGCTCATTTTACAAGGCTTATTGGAATGGTACACGCTAAAGACAGTTTTTTATGGGGACAAAAGGCAACAGTAGGTCTGGAATTTTTAGCCGAAGTCGGCAGCAACGGAAGATTAAACAATGAAATTGATTCTATCATTGCAAAACAAAAGGCTTTATCCCGGTTTGGTATGAACCCTCCTGGGATTACGGGTAATATTGACTCGACCTTTAAATTCACTACAGGTTTTTCCTGTTTTAGTTTTGCATCCATGGTTGCACCATCACCCGATTGGTTTATAGCTGTCAATACAATCAACCTGTTGGAAAATAATCAATGGCTTTTAGATAAAACGGTAGACCTGTATGTGCATGATGCAGGTACTGAAGACGGTGATATTTTTGGTTATGATAATCCCCCAACCGTTCCACAGCAAAATATAATGGTACTCACAGCTGCCAATGGTTCGGTACTGGCCAATGGAAATCCGGTATTAGGTAAAATCGGGACCATCCGCTTCATAAAGAATTAAAAGTCCAGATTATTGAAATAGAGCAACACGTGATCTTTTAAAAAATTTTCCTGTTCAAACATGTCAAATTCCGGTAATGCTTTCACTTGTGTAAAATGCGGCCATCCTTCTTCATCCTTACCATCAAATGTATAATAATCACTGGCCGATAAGATGCTGCAAATGGCGATATGCATCAGGTCCTGCTTTTGTTCCTTGCTGAATTCCTGTGGCCCCTGGCCGAGTTCCTGCACACCGATTAAGAGTAAAACGCCATTCATATCGGGCTTGATATTAAACCGTTCTTTAAGCTTTATGCGTAGTTTCAGCCACCTTACCTGCAGGTCTTCTTCTGTGTGTTGCATATACAAAAGTAAGTAATAAGCAATTCAGGTTTATATTTGCCAACTTAATTGAATTCAAATGTTACAAATAAATTATATCAGACAGCACGCTAGCCTTGTAAAGGAAAGGCTGGCACTTAAAAATTTCAAACAAACAGAACTTGTTGATGAATTGCTGGCGTTGGATGAAAATTTGCGTGAACAGAAATCAGTTACTGAAAGCCTGCAGGCTGCTATCAATACCGCATCTAAAGAAATAGGGTTGCTGATGGCAAAGGGAGAAAAAGAAATTGCTGAAGAAAAGAAAATGCAGGTTACTACTCTCAAAAATGAGTTGAGTGAAAAAAACCAGTTACTCGTTTTATTGGAAGAAAAATTTAATACAACCCTGTTGATTTTACCCAATCTTCCGCATGAAACAGTTCCTGCAGGTAAAACACCGGAGGATAATAAGGTTTTAAGGGAAGGAGGAAATATTCCGTCTTTACCACAGAATGCACAACCACATTGGGAATTGATAAAACAATACGACCTGATTGATTTTGAAACAGGGGCAAAAATTACCGGTAGTGGTTTCCCTTTATACAAAGGTAAGGGAGCCAAATTGCAGCGGTCATTGATACAGTATTTCCTGGATTATAATACCGGGGCCGGTTATACAGAATATTTACCCCCGCTGATGGTAAATGAAGCTACTGCTTACGGTACCGGACAGTTGCCGGATAAGGAAGGTCAGATGTATCATATGCCTGCTGATGGCTTTTATATGATCCCAACGGCAGAAGTGCCTGTAACCAATATTTACAGCAATGAAATTATCAGGGAAAATGAACTTCCAATAAAGATGACCGCATACACTCCCTGTTTCAGAAGGGAAGCGGGAAGTTTTGGTGCTGATGTACGCGGATTGAACCGTGTTCACCAGTTTGATAAAGTGGAGATCATTCAACTGGTGCATCCGGCGAAAAGTTATGATGTACTCGACGAAATGGTATTTCATGTAGAACGATTATTACAATTCCTGGAATTGCCTTATCGCATATTGCGTCTATGCGGTGGAGATATGTCCTTCACTTCTGCACTCACTTACGATTTCGAAGTGTACAGTGCGGCACAGAAAAAATGGCTGGAAGTAAGTTCAGTAAGTAATTTTGAAACTTTTCAAACCAACCGCATGAAGATCCGCTACCGCGATGAGAATAATAAAACCCAATTATTGCATTCTCTGAACGGATCGTCCCTTGCATTGCCAAGGATCGTTGCAGCTTTGCTGGAAAACAACCAGGCTGAAGATGGAATTCATTTACCCAAAGTATTACATACTTATTTCGGAGCACCGGTAATTACTGCAGGATAAAATAGCTGAAATAGTTGTTGGGGTTTTGATGAAAATAAATCTCAACCACAATAGGTTTTAGTCCAATTAGCTGATCTCCTTTATTTGGAGTTCCTTTATTTTTTTATTCATTACATAAAACCAGGCAGGAGGAACCATTGCCAGGATCATGCTGCCCGGGTAACCTGTTGGTAATTGAGGCGACTCATCATGATGTTGAAGGATCTGATATTTTCTGCTTGCCAGATAATGGTGATCACTGTGGCGGCTGAGCTCAAAAAGCATGATCCTTCCCAAAGGATGGTTACTGTTCCAGCTGTGCCGGGGCATTGTTCTTTCATAAACACCGGTTTCGGTTTGCTTACGCTGTAATCCATAATGCTCGATATAATTTACAGTCTCCAGCAAGTGTATCCCGATAATGGCTGCAGCAATAAAATACAGGCAGATCAGCCATCCGAAGAAAATACAGATCGATCCCAATAAAATAAACTGCATGAAATGCGCCTGTATCATTTCATTTTTTAAACTGAATGTTGCATTCCCTTTTCTCCTGCAATCCTGGTTTGCAATTTTCCAGGCAGAGATATAAGAATATAGGATGGTCCTGTAATAGAAAGTATAAATAGGTTCATTATATCTGGCAGAACTGGGATCTTCCGGGGTGGCTACATTTTTGTGGTGCCCTTTATTGTGTTCAATAAAAAAGTGAATATACAATGAAGTTGCCAGCAAAGCTTTGGCAAGTACCTGTTCAAACTTATTTACCCGGTGTCCCAATTCATGTGCAACATTTATTCCAAAAGTTCCGCAGAGTAATCCCATGCTAAAGATCCTGCCAGTTATTTCCCACCAAAGCAATCCGGGTTGCATCATGGATCTCAGAAAATAGAACAGGATGGCATATTGGTATACTACGATGATGTAAAGCATATAGTCGTAAAACTTATTTTTTCTTGCCAATTCTTCTTCAGCAGCTTCCATGTTGCCACTTTCCGGTTTCATAAAAAGTTCAGTGATGGGTAATAATATCCAGGCATACAACATGGGCAACCAGGTTACCCAGCCTGTATATGTGAATGCGGCAACTGCAAAAAAGTAGATGCTTATCGGTGATAGATATTTAAAAATTTTTATTTTCAAAGTCGATCATTATGTTATGAGGAGAATTAAAGTTATGGATAAACCATTTATTGTTTCATAAATCGCTTTAATTTATTGTATTTCTTCAACTTTGTTTAATGTCATTAAACATTTCAGGTATTGCAAGGTCTTAAGCCGGTTCTTCGCTAAATTTACTTTATGGCAATTTCCAACCGCTTAAAAAACCAACAACTGCTTTGGCGTTCAGCATTCGGTCCAATGGCTGAAATGTCTGCCACTCTGGATACGATCTCACAAAAAGAACTATGGTCATTGTTGGTAAGATCTTCTTCAAAGAAAATTGAAAAGATGGAAACGGCTCTTACTGCGGCAAGTGAACTGTATAAAGGGATTGATGATATTTCTGATATGCAGAAAGCAATCAAAAATCCCGAACTGAGAAAAAAAATCAGAGATGAATCAAGAGAGGGAATAAAAAAACTGAATCTCCGCTGGGTAGATGAAATGATCAACAGCGAAGCACAGTTACTTGAAAAAATGAGTTTCTTTTGGCATGGGCATTTTGCCTGCAGGGTATTTAATATTTATTTTCAGCAGGAACTGTTACACATCATCCGTACAAATGCTTTGGGCAGTTTTGCTGATTTGCTGAAAGAAGTGAGCAAATCAGCCTCCATGTTGCAATTCCTGAACAACCAACAAAATAAAAAATCACAGCCAAACGAAAATTTTGCCCGTGAAGTGATGGAATTGTTTACCATGGGCAGGGGAAATTATACCGAGGATGATGTAAAAGAAGCAGCCCGTGCTTTTACGGGTTGGGGATTTAATTTTAAGGGAGAATTTGTTTACAGAAAATTTCAACACGATGACGGCATAAAAACATTTTTAGGGAAAACCGGCAATTTTAATGGTGATGATATTCTCGACATATTATTAAAGAATGAACGAACGGCCGTTTTTATAACAAAAAAAATATACCGCTTTTTTGTAAACGAAAAAGTGGATGAAAAGAACCTGCAATGGCTCAGTAAAAGGTTTTACAATAACAACTACGATATAAAAAAATTATTGGAAGACATTTTTACAAGCGATTGGTTTTATGAAGAAAAGAATATCGGCATAAAAATAAAATCACCCATAGAATTATTGGCCGGAATGCGCAGGTTATTGCCTTTGCAGTTAGACAATGATGAAACCCAGTTGCTGTTTCAACGGGTATTGGGACAGGTTTTATTCAATCCTCCGAATGTAGCCGGCTGGCCCGGAGGAAAGAACTGGATCGACAGCAGTACACTCATGGTCAGGCTGCAGATACCACAGGTGTTGACTTCTAAAGAAGCGATCAATATCCGACCCAAAGCAGATGATGATAACAATATGGGACAAATGATAGAAGAACAGGTAAGAATGAAACAGAACAAAGCTTTTGCCGACAGAGGTGGTTCCGCTTCCATCGATTGGTCAACAGTGAATAAGATCTTTGAAAACACGAAGAGAGAGGATCTGTCACAAAAAATTGCTGATACTATTTTACAAACACAAAGCAGGGTTCCGGCTGCGATATTGAATAAATTCATCAATACAGAAAGCAGGGAGCATTTTATCAAGAGTGCGATCATTAATTTAATGAGTACACCGGAATATCAACTATGTTAATAAAAAAATTATGAGTTGGTAAAGTATTTAAATCTTTCATTCATAATGCTGCATGCATAATTCAAAATTGGTTATATGATCATCAAACGCAAAGAATTCTTACAGATCGGTTCACTGGCAACGGCTTCCATGATGCTTCCCCAATTTTTAAAGGCATTAGAGAAACCAATGATGGTTCCTCCGGGAAACAAAGTGATGGTAGTGATCCAGCTTAGCGGAGGCAATGATGGTTTAAATACGGTTGTGCCCGTAACCAATGATATTTATTACCGCGAGCGGCCAAAGATCGGCATAGCAAAATCAAATGCTGTTTTGCTGAATAAAGAAGTTGGATTAAATCCGGCACTGGAAAGTTTTAAGGGATTATATGACGATGGGAGTCTGGCCATTCTTAACAGTGTGGGATACCCGAATCCCGACAGGTCACATTTTCGCAGTATGGATATCTGGCACAGTGCCAGCGACAGCAACGAATACGTGAATACAGGATGGCTTGGTCGATATCTGGATGCAAAATGTAAAGGCTGTGATAAACCAACACAGGCATTGGAAATAGACGATGTTTTAAGTCTTGCTTTAAAAGGCAACGGACGCTCTGGGCTTGCCTTCAAAGACCCACGCAGGTTATACAGCAGCAGCAATGAAAAATTTTACAGGGATATCAGTGCATCACACCTGCCTTCTGAGGAAACGGTGGATTATTTGTATAAGACCATGAGTGAAACACTGAGCAGTGCCGATTATATTTTTCAACAGAGTAAAATGCATCCTACTTCAGCTTCTTATCCAAACAGTGAACTGGGAAAAAACCTTAAAACCATATCATCACTTATTCAATCAGACATCAACACAAAAGTATATTATGTTTCTCTGGGCAGTTTTGATACACATGTAAATCAGGAAGCACAGCAAAAAAGATTGTTCACCGAATTGAACGATGCAGTGAAAGCATTTACATCAGACTTAAAAAAGAATAACCGTTTTCAGGATGTTTTGTTGATGACATTTTCTGAATTTGGAAGAAGGGTTTCACAGAATGCCAGTAACGGAACTGATCACGGTACGGCCAATAATATGTTTTTTATCAGCGGAGGTTTAAAAGAAAAAGGAATGCTCAATGCATTACCCGATCTCTCCGATCTGAATGACGGCGACCTGAAACACAAGATCGATTTTAAAAATGTGTATGCAACCGTATTGAATAAATGGCTTGGCACGGATGATAAAGCAATCCTGGGTAAACAATATGAGTATTTGAAATTTCTATAACTCATATAAGTACACTGAACAATATTTTACTTTTTTTAGTTCACTCCTTTCTCTTTCATGATCTTATTGAGCCATTTCAGCATGGCAAAAATGATAAAAGTAGCAATCAGTAACAGGACGAAATTCACCCAAAAGAAATTGGCTTTGTTTTCATAGCCATCCCACAAGGTTGCCAGCACGCCCGATAATTTATTGCCGATCGAAGTGGCCAGAAACCATCCACCCATCATCAAAGAGGTTAATCTTACCGGACTTAGTTTCGAAACCAGTGATAAACCCATCGGGCTTAACAGCAATTCACCAATTGTTATAACGCCATAGGTTCCCATGAGCCACCAGCCACTTGCTTTTTCAGCGCCGTTGTTGCTTGCATATACTGCACCTACCATCACCAAAACAGAAAGTGCTGAGATCAATAAACCAAATGCAATTTTGGTTGGGGTGGATGGTTCTTTTTTTCGTTTTCTTAAAAATGCAAAAAAGGCAACGATCAGCGGAGTTAATAATATCACCCATCCCGGATTTATGGATTGGGTTAATGGTGTGGACCAAAGAGTGGCTGTTGCATTATCAGCAGGTAATTCTTCGGGGGTTACATTTTTAAAATAAGGCAGGTAATTATATTCTTTCAAAACTTTTCCATCCGCTTTCTGCAATCGGAATTGATTGTCATATAACACAACAGAATCTTTTGTATATTCTTTTTTTTCAGCAAGATTAACAGCATCCAAAATGTCAACAGTTTTTCCTGTTACATGCCGGTTGGTATAGGATTCTGCCCAAATGGTTAATGCAGTTCCATTTTGTTTGAAAACTGCCCAAAACATGATTACAGCAGCAAAAATAGCCAGCAGTGCTGCAATTGGCCGCTTCTCAGATTTTTCTGCACGGAAATATAAGGAGGAATAAAAATAGATAACTGGTATACAGGCAAAAATGAAAGCATCTGTAGAATCGGAACCAAAAATAGAACTGTCGGGATTTGTAGGACCTGCACTGCCTTTTATCATCCATCCGATCACACCGGCAATTACAGAAGGAAGTAAAATGGTAAGTACAATCCGCAGAAAGGACATGTCTTCTTTCGCCATTGGTTTTTTAATATCACCCGACGCATAATGTTTTGTACCGGTTATGAAAATAATCACTCCCAGGAACATGCCGATACCTGCAGCAACAAATGCATATTTCCAACCCCAAACAATGATAATTACGGCACTGAAAAAATTACAGATAAAGGCACCTACATTGATACCCATATAAAAGATATTGTATCCTTCGTCTTTTCTATGTTCAAATTCAGGAGTGGAGTATAAGTTACCAAGCAGGGTAGAAATATTGGGTTTAAAAAAACCATTTCCCAGTATCACCAGGGTCATGGAAAGATAAAGCATCGGCAGGTTGTGAACCGCCATCAGGCAATAACCCACACCCATCATTAACCCTCCTGCAATGATCGATTTGCGGTAACCGAAATAGCGGTCTGCAAGTAATCCTCCAATAAAAGGCGTTAAAAAAACCAATGCGATGAATGTACCATACAGATCAGAAGCTTCAGAATTCGTCATGGCAAAACCATGTTCCACATTTTTCAGGTACAATAAAAAAATGCCGATCATCAGGTAATAACCAAAACGTTCCCACATTTCGGATAAAAACAAATACGGTAGTGCTTTTGGATGCTTAGCTGGTTTGCTCATACTGATAATATTAAACAGTTAATTTAAAGAAAAAGGCGACTGTGAGATCGCCTTCTTACTTTATTAATTAAAATCTTTATCTGATGCCATGCATCATTTTTTTCAACTTAGGGGTAAGCATAAATAAAAGAATAGATGCAACACCGCACAATACAACAAATACCATAAAAAATTCATACAGGTTGTGAATGGTAACTCCTGCAAAAGTTGGATTGATGGCACTGATCTTATTTTCAGCCAGCTGCTTTAATTGTTCTGCCGAAGGGGTAATTGTTTTATCTAGTACCCCCTGCAAATCAATTCCCAGTTCTTTTGCTTTTGTAAATTGTTCACCTGTTGCAGGTAAGATAGAGCCAAGTGTTCCTGCCAGGGCATAACCCGAGGCATTTGACAAAAAGAACACCCCATATAACAAAGAAGAGAATCTCTTTGGTGCAAGTTTCCCTACAAGTGAAAGACCGATTGGAGATAAACAAAGTTCACCAAAAGTTTGTATCAGGTAAAGCAGGATCAGCCAGTGAATAGCCAATAAGCCATTGCTGCCCAGATCTTTTACATTGTTGGCAATAATAAAATAACTGATGGCGATCAAAGCCAGTCCGATAGCCTGTTTAACAGGTGAAATCGGTTCCTTCCCTTTTGCCCTTAACTTATCCCAGAGTATACTGAATGGGATGGCAAACATGATCACAAAAATACCATTGAAGATCTGTACCATTGATGGAGGCATTAGCCAGCCAAAAAAGTTTCTGTCAGTTTGATTATCAGCAATAAAAGTTAAAGAAGACCCTGCCTGTTCAAATGCAGCCCAAAAGAAAATGATAAAGAAGGAAACGATGTAAATAACAAGGATACGGTCCCTTTCTTCTCTTGTAAGTGAACTATCTGAAAGAATTAAACCTGCAAGGGAGATACCACTTGCATAAATAATGGAGTAAATAACATTTTGACCAACAACATAAAAGAAAATCAATCCCAATCCAACAAAGGCAGTAACTGCAAGACCCAAAGATTTTGAAGTGAATACTGCTTTTTGTGCTTCACCTTCTTCATAATCTGCCGAATCATTTTTAGAAGGCAAACCGCCAATAGGTCTTCCATCAGGGCTTCTTACATATTTGTCTTTTAATAAAAAGAAAGTAGCTGTACCGATTAACATGGCAATGGACGCTGCTAAATATCCCCATTTAAATGCGGTAACATCTCTAACACCATTTGCATCAACCACGTCTCCGAGTAATGGGCAGATCAACTGGCCTAAAAATGCACCAAGGTTTATTCCCATGTAAAATATTGTAAAAGCGGTATCCAGCTTATTTCTTTCCGATTTTGGATACAGGTTACTCACCATACTGGAAATATTCGGCTTGAAAAAACCATTGCCTAAAATGATAATACCCAGGGCAACATAAAGCAGTGTTCTGGCTAATTCCAGATCAGAACTGAAAATACTGGCACTGAAAAACAACAACATTTGACCAGAAGCCATTAATAAGCCACCCAGCATAATACAAAGGCGGTTTCCTAAAAAACGGTCGGCTATAAATCCGCCCAACATCGGAGTTAAATAACACAAGCCAAGAAATCCGCCATAAATTATGGAAGATTGTTCTTTACTCATCATCAAAGCGTTAACGATAAATAACGTTAATATGGTTCTCATGCCATAAAAGTTAAATCGCTCCCACATTTCAGTTCCAAAAAGAACCCATAGGCCTTTGGGATGGGCTTGTTTTTTTATTACTTGATCATTCATGTTTTTTAGATTTTTTAGCTAGAAGGTTTTTTAAGTGGCTCAAAATAGCGAAATTCTTTTAGTACGCACGATTTCAATATCTATTTTTTAAAATTTTAGAAATCATATTATATTAATTTTGTGTACCGTTTAAAATTTTTTGCCTGTATCACGGTTCTAAATTTTTATATTCGCATATTCTAAAATTATCCTTAATAAAATCAAGCATGAATATTCTTATTACCGGGTCAGGTGGAAGGGCGCATACACTTGCCTGGAAATTAAAGCAAAGCGAGCATTGTGAAAATCTTTTTATTGCTCCCGGAAATGCCGGAACTGCGTTGGAAGGAACCAATTTGAATATTGACGTTACCGATTTTGAGGGTTTGAAAAATGCAGCTATAGAGCATGATATCCAATTGATAATTGTTGGACCCGAAGAACCTTTGGTAAAAGGAATAGTTGATTTTTTTGCCAATGATGATCAAACTAAAGACATTCTTGTAATCGGGCCATCAAAGAATGCGGCACAACTCGAAGGAAGTAAAGCATTTGCAAAGGCCTTTATGCAGCGGCATGGTATTCCTACAGCACCATACAGGGAGTTTATTTTCGAAACCTATCACGAAGGTGTACAGTTTATCAAAGAACAGCAGTTACCTGTAGTTATTAAAGCGGATGGTCTGGCTGCCGGAAAAGGAGTGCTTATCTGTAACAGCCATTTGGAAGCGCTGGCAGAATTTGAATTGATAATCCACAGGGCAAAATTTGGTCAGGCAGGTAAAAAAGTAGTGGTGGAATCATTTTTAACAGGGATTGAACTCAGCGTTTTTGCATTAACAGACGGGAAAAATTATATTTTGTTTCCGGAAGCAAAAGATTATAAAAGAATTGGTGAAGGGGATAAAGGTCTTAATACGGGAGGAATGGGAGCCGTAAGCCCGGTACCTTTCTTTGATGCAGTGTTGAAGCAAAAAGTGATTACTACTATTATTGATCCTACCATCCGTGGTCTTCAAAAAGACAATCTTGATTATAAAGGGTTTATTTTCTTCGGATTAATGGTTGATAAAGGGGAGCCTACTGTTATTGAATATAATTGCCGGCTGGGTGATCCGGAAACCGAAGTAATCATTCCAAGAATAAACTCCGATCTGGTAGAAATATTTTCTGCAGTTGGCCAGCAAAAATTAAATGAAATATCCATTGATATAGATAACAGGTCGGCTGTTTCGATAATGGCGGTTAGTGGCGGTTATCCGGGGAAATTTTATTCCGGAAAACAGATTAATGGCTTACAGGATTCAACAATTAATGATAGTATTGTTTTCCATGCAGGTACGCTTAAGCAGGGAGAAGACTTCGTTACAAATGGCGGCAGGGTATTTGCTGTTACTGCATTTGGGGATAATATTAAAGAAGCTTCTGAATTGTCTAATTATATGATGGAGCAATTGTATTTTGAAGATATGGCATACAGAAGTGACATTGGTTATGAGTTCATTTAATTTATTTGGAGAAGGTATAATTGTCAGCCAAAAAAATAACTAACGTTGTGGAATAGATGCTATTTAGGTTACGTACTTTTATAACTAAAAAAATTAGCAAACACGACGGGATGATTGATTCGGTTTTTTTTTAACCAAAAAAGCTGCATCAAACCGTAAAATAAAAAATTTAGGCGTTGTTAAATCCAATATTTTACTCCAACTTTGCCTGCATTGTTTACATTCGATTGTCACACAAAATAATATGGGAATTTTTAATTTTTTCACACAGGAAATTGCAATTGATCTGGGTACGGCAAATACCCTGATAATACACAACGATGAAGTGGTTGTAAATGAGCCATCTATTGTTGCCCTGGACCGTAATAATCCAAAGAATTTACTTGCTGTGGGTAAAAAGGCATTAATGATGCATGAAAAGACCCACGAAAGTATTAGAACCGTGCGCCCCTTAAGGGATGGTGTAATTGCAGATTTTAATGCCGCGGAATTGATGATCAGGGAAATGATTAAAATGATCTACCCCAAAAAACCGTTATTCGCTCCAAGCTGGAGGATGATGATCTGTATTCCCAGCAGTATAACAGAAGTGGAAAAACGTGCGGTAAGGGATAGTGCTGAACAGGCAGGGGCTAAAGAAGTTTATTTAATACACGAACCAATGGCTGCAGCCCTGGGTATCGGAATTGACGTAGAAGAACCGGTTGGGAATATGATCATTGACATTGGTGGTGGCACAACCGGAATTACCGTGATCGCCCTGGCTGGTATTGTTTGCGATCAAAGTATTCGTATTGCCGGAGATGAATTTACAGCAGATATCATGGAGGCATTACGCAGGTACCATAGTTTACTGATCGGCGAGCGTACTGCAGAACAAATAAAGATCCAGGTTGGTGCCGCAATGAAAGACCTGGATAATCCACCCGATGATATTCCGGTAAATGGCCGTGACCTTGTAACAGGCATTCCAAAACAGGTAATGGTAAGTTATCAGGAAGTTGCAGAAGCACTGGACAAAAGTATTTTCAAGATCGAAGAGGCAATTCTGAAAGCGCTGGAAACAACACCTCCGGAACTGGCTTCAGACATCTATCGCCGCGGTTTATACATAACAGGTGGTGGTGCATTGTTGAGGGGATTGGATAAAAGGCTGGCGGCAAAAATAAAATTGCCGGTACATGTTGCAGATGATCCACTGAAAAGCGTGGTAAGGGGAACAGGTATCGCATTAAAACATTATGACAGGTATCCTTTTGTAATGAGGTAATTCTTTTCATATAAATGTTGAATGATGAATTTTTAATGTAGTCGCTTTGTTTTGACGCTATTTTTAAAAATTTAAAATATTCCATCTCCATTGCGTAATATTTTTCTATTTATCCGTCGTTATTTTAACCTGATCTTTTTCCTGATATTACAGGGATTCAGCATTTATTTTATTGTTCATTACAGTAAATATCATGAGGCAGCTTTCGGAAATATCGCTAACCAGCTAACCGGAAAAGTAAATACCCAATACAGTAAGATCAATAATTACTTTCACCTTAAAATGGTGAATGATTCACTGGTAAAGGCCAATGAGGATCTTTATAATAAACTAAAAATAAATTTTGAGCTGCCGGATACTATTTCAAAAACGATCATTGATACCTTACGGTTAGATTCAATATTGCAATACCGGAAGTATACTTACCTGCAGGCAAAAGTGCTGTCAAATTCAATCAGTACCCAAAACAATTTCATTGTTCTTTCAAGGGGGAAATCTCAACAGTTTCACGCAGGGATGGGAATAGTAGATCCTAACAATGCCGTGGTTGGAATCATTACAGAATCAACCGAAGATTTTTCCGTTGTTATGAGTCTGTTGCATAAAGACAGTCACCTGAGTGGTAAATTATTAAAAGGAGGAGAAACTGGCACGCTGAACTGGGATGGAAAAGAACCCAATATCATTACACTGATGAATATCCCGAAGAGTGCAAAAGTTGCCAAGGGTGATACCATCATAACCAGTGGTTTCAGTACCACTTTCCCCAAAGGAATGCTCATTGGTACCGTAACAGAAGTTTTTAAGGAAACCAGTACCAATAATTTCAGAATTAAATTCAAAACAGCCACAAATTTTTATAACCTGCAATATGCTTATGCCATTGAAAATATTCAGCAGGAACCTATAAATAAAATATTGGAAAATTTAAAAAAGTAACACAGTTGTGTAATGACTGATCATGAGTAGCCTTGTCAAAAATATTGTCCGTTTCATGCTTTTTATTTTGGTACAGGTTTATGTACTGGATAAAATTCACCTGCACAGGATGGTTACTCCTTATCTGTACTTTTTATTTATTTTATGGCTGCCATTTAAGATCAACCGTACATTGCTGATGCTCATTGCCGTTGCCCTTGGATTTACCCTCGACAGTTTCCGGCACCACCCCGGATTTCACACAGCTGCCTGTGTTTTAATTGCATATATCCGTCCATTTTTAATCAATATTCTTATTCCACAGGAGGGATCTGAATCCAATTATGAGGAACCATCTTTTCAAAGCATGGGTGGATTTTTACCTTACCTGATCTATACAGGCATCTTAAGTTTATTACACAATGGATGGCTTTTTTTTCTGGAAGCATGGCAATTTGGAGATCCATGGTATTTTATTTTTAAAACCATTTTTTCAACTGCTATCTCCTTATTATTAATATTGATCACCGAACTGATTTTTTCCCGCAAACAAAAATTCAGAACCAATACCGTATAAGACCGTATGGTTGAAAGTCAGAATTGAAGTAATTGCTTATCAACTTCTGCTTTGTTAATTCAATAGGTTTATATAAAGCTTTGCAATATTTTTTGTGTTTGAAATTTGAAGATTAAGTATATTTAAATAAAACGAAGTGTCTGTATTTAACCAATCAAGAAAAAATGTTATCCGGTTGATTTTTGTTGGTATGTTTCTCATTATCATAGTCAGGCTTTTTACATTGCAGGTGGTTACCAGCAAATACAAAATTTTAGCAGATGATCAGGGGATATTCAGGAAAGTTGTATATCCCGACAGGGGAATTGTATTTGATCGCAAGGCCAGGCCGATATTGCAAAATACCATTATATATGACCTGATGGTAATTCCCGGTAAAATAAGAGGCACTGATACTGCCATGCTGTGCAGTATCCTTCAAATAGATACAACAGAATTTAAAAAAAGGATCATTACGGCGATATTAAAGAACAGAAGCTACCGGCCATCTGTATTCGAAGCTTTATTAAGCGATGAAAAAATGGCAAAGCTTAATGAAAACATGTACAAATTTGAACCGGGATATTACTTACAGGAAAGACCGGTACGTGACTATCCCTATGATGCTGCAGGAAATATTCTGGGTTATCTTTCAGAAGTAGATACGAATTTTTTAAAATACCACCCAAATGAAGGGTACCTGTCGGGTGATTACGCAGGTAAGGCAGGATTGGAAAAAACCTATGAAAAGGTATTGATGGGTCAGAGAGGAATAGAATTCTGGAAACGGGATAATAAAAACAGGTTAACCGACCGGTATGAAAAAGGGTTATTTGATACCATCGCCATTGCCGGCCAGAATATGTACACCTCTCTTGACATCGAATTACAACAGCTTGGTGAAACTTTAATGGAAAATAAAGTTGGAGCAGTTGTAGCCATAGATCCAAGAACAGGAGGAATCCTTGCAATGGTTAGCAGCCCTACTTATAAACCTCGTTTACTCACCGGTGCGGAAAGAAAAAAGCACTATGCAAAACTTTTACTGGATCCCAGTCTTCCATTGATCAACAGAACCGTGAATGCATATTATTCTCCCGGCTCAACTTTTAAAACACTGCAGGGGCTGGTTGGATTGGCAGAAGGAGTTATAACTCCCACAACTACATTCAGCTGTAGTGGTGCATTTTATGGATGTGGTAAACCCATGCGTTGTTTGGATCCGGGGGTATTTGCTTTGAAAGCTGCGATAACACATTCCTGTAATACCTATTTTGCAAATGTGATGCAAAAAGTGATAAACAATCCAAAATATCCCAACGTGGATAGCAGCCTGAATCAATGGGGCAGGTATATGTACGCATTCGGGCTTGGACACAAACTGGGCGTGGATGTTCCTTCCGAAAAAAGTGGCCTTATCCCCACTCCACGGACCTATAACAAGATTTATGGTGATGGGCATTGGAATTTTTGTACGTTCCGTTCTGTGAGTATTGGACAGGGTGAGGTGCTCACCACACCACTTCAGGTAGCTAATGAAATGGCTTATCTGGCTAATAAAGGATGGTATAAGACACCCCATGTTGTGGATTCTATCGAAGGCGGGGATACTTTTGGATTGCTTGAAAAATTTAAAGAAAAGCACACAGCCGTTAGCATTCCGGATAGTGTATTTGAAGCGGTTCATGATGGTATGCAGGGAGTGATGGAAAGTGGAACGGGCAGATTTGCGAAAGTTCCGGGAATAATAGTTTGTGGCAAGACCGGTACTGTAGAAAACGCCTATCGGGGAGTTAAGCAAAAGGACCATGCATTTTTTGCTGCATTTGCTCCGAGGGAAAATCCACGAATAGCCATTGCTGTTATTTGCGAAAACGCCGGTTTTGGTTCCAGCTCAGCTGCACCCATCGCCAGTTTAATGATCGAAAAATATCTAAATGATTCAATTGCGGGTAAAGAAAGAAAGGCCAAGGCAGAGGCAATTGCAAAATTAAACCTGATTCCGCCACGTATTTACAAAGCATTGCGTACACAGGATTCTCTTATGCATTCTAAAGATACAGCATACCTGGTAGCAAAAGGCTTTATTAAGATCATGAAAGATACTATCGGACTCGATTCTGACGAAGAGACCGAAGTGATTGACAACCTGAAAAAGGAAAATCAAAAGAAACAGTTACCGGTTAAAGATAATAGCAAACCATCTCCAGCAGCTTTAATGCAGAATGAGAGAAAAAAAGGTACTGTAAATGATACTTTAAAGATTCAATGATACATGAACAGTACAATAAATAAGATTAAATGAATCAGGGTAATTCTTCTATAACAAAAGGGAAAGACTGGGTTTTAATATGGCTCTATGCCAGTATAGTGATTTTCGGATTGGTATGTATCTTTTCTGTTGAATATAAAAGCAACGACGATTTTTTTAATAGTCTTTTTGAGTTTAAAAAGAATTACAGCAAGCAGTTTTTTTATTTTGGTATTTGTATAGTCATTGCCAGTTTTATCTTGCTTACTGACAGTAAATTTTTCACTGCCACTCCGAACTTGCTTTATATTTTTGGAATCATATTGATTTTGGCCACATTTGTCTTTGGTAAAAATGTTAATGGCTCAAAAAGCTGGATTCCGCTGGGTTTTATAAACCTGCAACCGGTAGAACTGTGTAAAATATTTACTGCATTGGCACTTGCTAAATATTTATCAAGGAATGATACTGATTTTAGTAAACCAAAGTCGCAGTTAATAGCAGCAGGTATTTCATTTTTGCCTGTAGTATTTTCAATTTTGCAAAATGAGACTGGTCTCGCATTGGTTTATTTTTCATTTTTATTACCCATGTACAGAGAGGGTCTTCCTCCGGGTTATCTTATACTTGGAGCATCACTTGGTGTGCTGTTGGTTGTTACTTTGTTGTTTCCACCTGTAAGTTTAATCATTGCTTTGTCTGTTATTGCCGCATGCACAATTTATTTATTTAAGCGAAAGATAAAACGTAACAAAGGGTTGGTTCTAATCATAGTAGGATTATGGCTGATTGCCTCTTTGTTTGTAGGTATTGCTGTACCATTTTTGTTTAAACATGTTTTCCAGAAATACCAGGCCGACAGGATATTCAGTATGGTTGGAAGGGATAATCCTTTCATAGATGATGCAACAGCAGATTTAAATGCAACTGATTCTAATGTAAAAAAAGCAAAAGATGTAAAAGAAAATTATAATGTAAAGCAATCTAAAATAGCAATCGGTTCCGGCGGTATATTAGGTAAAGGCTTTTTAAAAGGCACTCAAACACAAGGTGATTTTGTTCCTGAACAGCATACAGATTTTATTTTTACTTCTGTTGGCGAGAATTTTGGTTTTGTTGGAAGTGCAATATTAATGTTGTTTTATTTCGGACTGATGTTGAGAATTGTGTTTATTGCAGAAAGACAGCGAAGTACTTTCAGCAGAGTGTATGCATATTCCGTTGTGGGGATTTTATTTTTCCATGTAGCCATAAATATATGCATGACAATCGGGCTTGCCCCGGTAATCGGTATCACACTTCCTCTGATGAGTTATGGGGGATCTTCTTTACTGACATTTACCATTTTACTTTTTATTTTGATTAAACTTGACGCAGACAGGCAAATGGTACTTCGATAATTTCAATCTGGAACTGACTGGGTGAAAAAGAAGTTGGTACAGGTATTTAATAAATTAAGACCATGAAAGTAATACCACTGAGTGAAGGAAGTTTCACCGTAGATAAATCTAAAATATTTATGCCCTTTGAAATAGGCGTAGATGATATTAATGAAAAACCAACGGGCAGCTTATTGGTTGAGATACAGCCATTCGTTATCGTTACACGCCGGGATATTTTATTATTGGATACCGGTTTGGGATTTTATACAAAAAGTGGCCAAATGCAATTAAAGCATAATTTAATGATCAACGGAATTGATCCGGAAAGTATTACAAAAATCCTTATCAGCCATTTGCATAAGGATCATGCTGCTGGTATTCAGGATACGGATAAGAAAACTTCGATTACCAGTCTTAGTTTCCCGGAAGCCACTTATTATGTAAATAAAAAAGAATTGGAGTTTGCCAATCAGAATAAAAATAGTTCTTATATACCAGCTGATTTTTCATTATTGAATTCTTCAGAAAAATTGGTTTTACTGGATGATGCTGGGAATATTGATGATTATATTCATTATGAAATGAGTGGAGCACATTGTCCGTTTCACACTGTATTCCGGATCAAAGAAAATGCAGAAACAATTTTTTATGGAGGAGATGTTGCACCTCAATTGCAACAGATGAAAAACAGATTTATTGCCAAATATGATTTTGATGGAAGAAAAAGCATGGAACTAAGATCTAAATGGTTGGAGCAGGGGAAAAAGGAACACTGGAAATTTTTGTTCTACCATGATATTAAAACGCCTGATTATAATTTTTAGCAACCAATATTATTCCAAAAATAATCTGTATTTAAAAAAAGGAGGCCTGCCCTAAAAAGAGCTGGCCGTTGCTAACCTATGAAAAACACCTGACGCAAAATTATATTAAATAATTTCATATGCAAGTTTTTTTATTATTCATTTTTTTAAGATGAAAAGTATTTTTTACTAAATCTGAGTGTAAACAATAGAAAAGCCCCTTCTTTTTAGTAAGAAGGGGCTTTTCTGGTTGATATATTTTACTGCCTTTTTCTCTTTATAGGACGTTGATTTGTATTATTCTGTTGCCGCATCATTCGAAGTCTTTCCACCAGTTTTTTTCTGAATTCAGCATCCTTTCTATAAAAATCATCGGTACGGTTATTTCCAATGACTTTAGTAAATTTTTCCTGGTATCTTTTTTTGATGTCCAAAACTGCCTGTTGCCTGGATAATTCTGGCATATTAAGGTCAATGGTCTTCAGATCTGAATCAAACTGTTTATGCAATGGCCAGAATTTTTGTGCCTCTTCTTCATTTAAATTCAACTGTTGTGTTATATAAGCAACATAAAGCGCCTGTATCTTCTGTTCTTTTTTTTGTGGATTTGGTTCTTCTTCCTGTGCGTATCCAAATGATATGCATCCGGTAAGCAGGAAAACGAAAAGCAGTATATGTTTCATTGTAAATATTAGTTAGTTGTTTCAACGATGTTTAAACCGTTTAATAAATTATCTAAAGTTTTATCATCTGTAAGGTAATCTATCTGGTCGGGAAGATTTTTGTCATCTGCAATGGAAGCCACCAATGCTGCGTTTACATCCTGCCCGCTTTTGTGCAAATACTTTACAATTTCAGCATCAGTAACAGTAGCAAGTACTGCATCAAAGTTGTTTGTCTTTAAAATATTTTTCGCCTGAGCCATTACCATTCCCGGCTTTGAATTTAATTCTCCGGTTTCTCTTTTATTGTAAATTGACATGATACTGAGCCCCATAATTCCTGTAATTACAGCTGCAGCAGCATAATTGAAAAAAGACATTCTTTTTTTCATTACAACAACTTTAGCAGGTTGTGCTAACTTATTTATAATAGAGGAGGTAAGGTTATCAAAATATGATTCAGGAACCCGATATACATTAATGCCTTTTAATGATGCAAGTAATGGAGATGCATCTTGTGTAATGATCTCAGCTGCATTTATTTTATTCAGTATTGTTTCTGCAAGTGAATCAAAATAGCCAACAGGAACAGTACGGTCATCGTAAATTTTGTTTGATTCAGGATTTATAGCAAGTAAAATATCAAGAGACAGCACCTCAAAATAATTATCGGGTACTGTATAAACATTTTTATTGGAAACTCCTGCAAGTATCGAATGGAGTTCTTTTAACTCATTTTGTATGTGATCATTGCTTTGCATCGGCAGTTAAGACTCGGTAACGATTTAATAGTTTAACGATTCAATATATAATCTTCAATTTTTTTGACTGCATGGTGATAGCTGGCTTTCAGAGCTCCTTCGCTGGTCTCCAGCACCCTGCTCATTTCTTCATATGGCATTTCATCGTAATAGCGTAAACTGAATACTGTTTTTTGTTTATCAGGCAATGATTGAATGGCCAGTTGTAATTTCCATTCCAGTTTACTGGCATCAAAATGTTCATCAGCTTTAATTTTATTGCTGAGAGTACTTTCATCATCACTTAAAGAAAGACTGGTGTGTTTTTTTTGTTTTTGAATAAATGTAAGGGATTCATTGGTTGCTATCCGGTAAAGCCAGGTATAAAGCTGGCTGTCTTCTCTGAAATTATCCAGGCTTTTCCACACCTTGATAAACATATTTTGCAATACATCATTTGCATTCTCATGATCTACAACCATGCGGCGAATATGCCAATATAATCTTTCCTGGTATTTTTTTATAATACTGGTAAACGCAGATTCTCTGGTTGCCTCATTTTTAAATTGAAACAACAATTCTTTATCATCCGTTTGTTCGGCCATAATTTTATTGAAGTACTGCAGAATAAAAAAACCGGTCCTGGGACTTAATATTATTGAATAAGTTTAATAATCAATAGCACATTATCGCTTCCTTGCCATCACTTTCTCAGCTGCTGCAACTATATGATTTGCATCAAGGCCATATTTTACCAGCAAATCAGTGGGCTTTCCGCTTTCGCCAAAAGTATCATTTGTGCCAATATATTCAATCGGAATAGGACAGTTTTTAGCTGCAACCTGCGCAATACTATCGCCCAGCCCGCCTATGATATTGTGCTCCTCAGCGGTTATGGCACAGCCTGTCTTTTTAATAGAATCTATGATAGCTGCTGTATCAAGCGGTTTGATGGTATGCATATTGATGATTTCAACACTGATTCCTTTTGCCTCAAGTATTTTTCCAGCTTCAACTGCGATCCATACCAAGTGGCCACATGCAAAAATACTAATGTCTTTTCCATCAGCAATTTTATGTGCTTTTCCAATAACAAAATCTTCTTCTTTTGTAAAAATGGGCCAAACCGGGCGGCCAAAACGAAGATATACCGGGCCTTCGTATTTTGCAATGGCTTTTGTTGCAGCCTTTGTCTGGTTATAATCTGCAGGTACAATTACAGTCATGCCCGGCAACATTTTCATCATACCTATATCTTCCAGGATCTGGTGAGTGGCACCATCTTCACCAAGGGTAAGTCCGGCATGTGAAGCACAGATCTTCACATTTTTTCCGCTATAGGCAATACTCTGTCTTATCTGATCATAAACACGCCCGGTGCTGAAGTTTGCAAATGTGGTTGTAAACGGAATCTTACCACCGATAGTTAGACCGGCTGCTATACCCATCATATTGGCTTCAGCAATACCGCATTGTATAAATCTTTCTGGAAATTCTTTGATAAAACCGTTTAATTTTAAAGATCCGGCAAGGTCTGCCGTAAGGGCAATGATGTTTTTATCTTCTCTGGCCGCTTCCAAAATGCCATCACCAAAACCACTTCTAGTGTCCTTATTTCCTGTTACCTGAATATCATTGAGCATATGTGCTGTCTTTTAGTTTTTACAAAGTAAATGAAAGATTTGCTTGGGACAAGATTAAATCAAAAACTGGCTGCGAAAAAATTAAATTCTCAGTATTTACTGATATGGTTGAACTTAAATTGATCAGTTCAGATTGATCTTAGGGCTGTTAAAAAGGGTTTCATCCGCTTTTAATTTTTGTTCCCATTTCCAGGCGGTTGACATCATATCTTCCAGATTGTATTTTGGGACCCAACCTAATTTATTTTTTGCTTTTTCAGTATTTGCATAAATGGCTATAACATCTCCCGGTCTTCTGGGTCCCATTGTATAATTTAATTTCAGGTTACTCACTTTTTCAAATGCTTTTATAACTTCCAGTACACTGTAACCATTCCCGCTACCCAGATTAAATACATCGCAGTTTGTCTCGTTTTTTTCATTGATCAGGTAATTAAGCGCCAATGTATGGGCATGAGCTATATCAGAAACATGAATGTAATCCCGGATGCAGCTGCCATCTTTCGTAGGATAATCCTCTCCAAATACAGTCAACTTGGGAATCTTACCAACAGCTGTTTGTGTGATTGCAGGTACAAGATTCGCAGGTTTACCAATGGGCATTTCGCCTATAAGATTTGAGGGGTGAGCACCAACAGGATTAAAATAACGGAGCAATACTGCCTGGATTTTATTGCTGATAACTGTTTGCTCAACAATTTGTTCACCCATTTGTTTGGTATACCCATAGGCCGATTCTGCTTTTTGTAAAATGCTGGTTTCAGATACAGGTATTTCTAACGGATTTCCGTAAACAGTACAGGAAGAAGAAAAGACGAAATTTGGTATTTTAAACTCTGAGGCACAGTGTAAAATATTTATCAAAGAGTTCAGATTATTTTCGAAATACAACAGTGGATTTTCTACCGATTCTGCAACTGTTTTATAAGCTGCAAAATGGATGATCCCATAGATGTCCGGATTTTCCTGAAATATGGCATGTGTGTCATCAAAAATGCAAAGATCTACGGTATAGTTCTTTACTTTAACTCCGGTGATATTTTCAACAGCTTCCAGTATTATTGGTTTACTTCTGCTGTTGTTATCAGCTGATATTACCTGGAATCCGTTTTGAATTAAGTCGACAATTGTATGTGAACCAATATAACCGCAGCCTCCGGTGACCAATATTTTTTTCATATCTGAAAGGTATATTTTTTTAATAATTAAACTGCCCGTAAGATAAATTCAATTTGAATATTTTTTCAAGGGCATAAAAAAATCACTCATAAACCTGAGTGATCTGATAATTTATTTTGCCGGCATGATCTTACAATACCCATTTTAAAATAAAATAAAAAATGGATGCAAGCAATGCGCTTACAGGAATGGTTAATACCCATGCCCATAAAAGATTCACAGTTACTCCCCATCTTACAGCAGACAACCGCTTGGTAGCGCCTACACCAATGATTGATCCGGTAATGGTATGTGTTGTACTAACGGGTATTTTTAATGCCTCTGTAATAAACAATGTTATTGCTCCTGCAGTTTCTGCTGCTACACCTTCAAAGGGTGTAACCTTGGTGATTTTGGTACCCATTGTTTTTACAATTTTCCATCCTCCACTCATCGTACCAATGGCGATGGCCGAATAACATGCCAGGGGCACCCACCAAACCATATGGTCCAGGCTGTATAAGTCGGGATTATATGCAATCAATGCCGCCATGATGATACCCATTACTTTTTGAGCATCATTGCCACCATGACCGATACTAAATGCGGCGGAAGAAACCAATTGCAGCCGCTTAAACCAGAAATTAGCCCTGTTGGCATTCAGTCCGTTTAAAAACAAAGTAAAAGTTGCCATGATCACCAGGATACTTGCGAGCAGTATCCATTTAAAATTGGCTGAATGAAATATTACTTTTAGTATATAAGATTCAAAATGCGTTTTTAATTTGGCAGGGTCAAATTCCATATTGTAATAAAGAAATATACCAACTAAAATAAATATGACAAATGCAATGATCTTGGGCATCCAGCCTTTTCGGAAGGAATGGATAAACCAAAGAGAGATGATAAAAGCGATGATCATTCCAACCACAGGTGCAAGAAAAATAAAGGCAACCGTTTTTATAACCGGATCAGGGTTAACAGTTATTAATCCTCCATATGCAATTGCGGCTCCGGAAAATGCACCGATCAAAGCATGAGAAGAGGAGGAAGGAATTCCAAACCACCAGGTAAAAAGGTTCCAGAATATAGCAGCTAAAAGTCCGGCAGTAATTACAATCAGCATATCATGACCAAACACAATATCTGTTTTTACCGTTTTTGCAATGGTATTTGCAACTCCATGATCTTTGAAAATAAAAAAAGCCACAAAATTAAACATGGCTGCCCATATCACTGCCTGGGTAGGCGTTAACACCTTTGTTGAAACTACTGTAGCAATTGAGTTGGCTGCATCATGAAAACCATTGATAAAATCGAAGATCAATGCAAGTGCTATGATAATGATCAAAAAAGTCATACTGTAAATTTGTTGATTTTCTGAAGTGATCTTCCGGCATGTTTTTGTAATCAGCAAAGGCCGGTCAATTCAGTCAGGGAATGTTAAGCGTATTTAATAATGATAGATTCAATAACATTTGCAGCATCTTCACATTTATCTGTAACGATTTCCATTACCTGGTAGATCTCTCTTTTTTTGATAACTTCCTTTGCATCCGGTTCAGTAGCAAATAGTCTTTCAATACTCATATCAAAAATGTCATCGCCCTGGTTTTCAATACTGTTAATAGCAACCAGCGCATCTGTGATCTGCCGCATATTTTTCATATTCCGCAGTTCAGTAACGGCTTTGTGTACCTGTATGCATCCCAATGCAATGAGGTCGCCCATTTTCTGAATACCAATATCATCCGGATTCACATGATAAAAATTGATTTTTTTGGCAGAGGCATAAATATAATCTGCAATATCATCCAATGAAGTGGCCAGATAATGGATGTCTTCCCGGTCGAAAGGAGTAATGAAGTTTTTTCCTAATTCTGTAAAAATACTATGTGTATATTCATCGTTTACGTGCTCCATAGCCTCAACCTCTTTGATCAGTTTTCCTCTTTTTTCAAAATCAGGTTCGTAAACTATTTCTTTTAATTTATTACCCATTTTTACCAGTTCTTCCGCTACATTCTCAAATAACTGATAAAATACCCTGTCTTTTGGTAAAAAAATTTTTAAAATAGTATTGAATGCCATAGGATTATTATTTCATGCAAAAATAGAATTATAGACTGCGCATCTCTCATTAATATAATTGGTAATGATTTCTTAACACTGAAAATAAATAATACTCATTTCCTTAATAATTTACTATTTCTGATATAAGATAAGCTAAATATATGTACTTTGATTAAGTAAGAAAATAATAATATGTTTTTATTTTGTACTTTTCATAACATTTACGTAACATAGATGTAACAGTTCCGTAACCTTTGATTCACTATTAGATAACATGCAATTTGTCACTTTGAGGCAAATATGAAAGGCATGAGATTATTTACTTTTTTAATTTGTTTTTTTTCAATTTCTTTTAGCTTAACTGCACAAACAGGGCAGATAGAAGGAAAGATCACCGATGCAAACTCAGGTGCAAAATTAAGTGCTGTTTCCATATCGGTGAATGGTGCTTCAACAGGGAGTTCTTCCAATGTTGATGGCAACTTCGTTTTAAAACTGCCTGCAGGGAAAAAATATGCAATTACCTTTTCTTCTGTAGGATACCAGGTTAAAGTTCTGGAGGATGTAACTGTTTTAGAAGGAAAGCTGATCAGCCTTGATATTGTGTTAAACCGCCTTGCAAAAACACAGGAAGCCGTGATTATTCGTTCTACTTCAAGAAAAGAAACTACAGCAGCATTGATATCCTATCAAAAAAATACAAATGTTGTAGCACAAGTGATCAGTGCCGAAACAATCAAAAGGTCTCCGGATAAGAATACAGGAGAAGTACTGAAAAGAGTTCCCGGAACTTCCATACAGGAAGGAAAATATCTGGTAGTACGTGGTTTGGCAGACCGGTATAACCAGGCCATGTTGAATGGTATATTATTGAGCAGTACAGAACCGGACAGGAAAACATTCAGCTTTGATATTCTGCCTTCATCCATGATTGATAATATCATCATCAATAAATCTTTCATACCGGAATTACCGGGCGAGTGGGCAGGAGGTCTGATCCAGGTGAATACAAAGGACGTACCTGCAAGAGATTTTTTAAATGTTCAGATCGGTACGGGTTTTAATACGCAAACGATCGGTAAAGAATTTTACAGTTATGCAGGAAGCAGCACAGACTGGTTGGGTTTTGATAATGGTAAAAGAGGATTGCCTGCAGCTATTCCCAGAAAAGCTGTTTTTGCAGACCTGGATAATGGGGAGAAAACTGCCCTGGGAAAAGAATTCAGTAATATCTGGACTGCTCAGAAAAACAATACCAACACAATACCGGCATTGAATCAAAGTTTTTTGATCAACGGTGGATTTAAAAAGAATCTGGGAAGTAAAAATAAAATTGCAGCGATCCTTGCTGTTAATTACAGCCGAAGCAATAAAAGAACTGCGTTTGAAAATCAGGTAAACCTTTTTCAAAATAATATTGCAAGCCTCAATTTTGATTACTTCAATAATAAATACAGCAAAGATATACTGGCAGGAGCTTTGGCAAACATTACACTACAGCTTGGGAATAACAGTAAGATCTCATTCAAAAATATGTTGAATGTAAATACGGCCAATTATACTACACTGAGAACAGGAAAGGATTTTGAATCAAATTCTGTAACCGGTGACAACGTAAGGGCAACCGAACTTGCTTTTAAAGCAAATACCTTTTTTAATACCCAGCTTTCCGGGGAACACAATATCAAAAAGTTTGCTGTTAAATTACATTGGTTTGGAAGCTTTAATATCCTGGATCAGTATATACCCGATCAGCGTCGTATACAATATAATCAGGATGACCCGACTAACCCCAATTCTCCTTATTCATTATTAATAGGTGCATCAAAGTCTTCACAAAAAAGCGGAAGCCGGTATTATGGATTTTTGAACGACTATGTATATACAGCAGGAGCTGATATGGATAAAGATTTCCTGATCAATAATTTACAACAGACCATTAAAGGAGGTTATTTTTTCCAGGTGAAAGACAGGTTGTTTGATTCAAGGCCTTTTGCCATTTACCTGCCTTCTGATAATCCGGCATTGCGTCATTTAGGTGCTGATCAGGTATTTGCTTCCGGAAATTTTGGAACAGGATATGACAATATGCTGGCATTTAATGAGTTGTCAGGTAGCAGTTACCGTTATATAGCCAATTCCATTTTGAATGCAGGATTTTTACAATTGGATAACAGGATATCCGATCGTTTACGTGCGGTATGGGGGTTGAGAATGGAGAATTTTGATCAGGTAATCGGCAGTGTAAATAAAAATGACCCACGGCATGTATACAATAACGTAACAGACTACCTGCCTGGTTTGAACCTCACGTATAAGATAAACCCTAAAACAAACTTCAGGTTATCTGCCTCACAAACAGTTATCCGGCCGGAGTTCAGGGAACTGAGTACGTTCCAGTTTTATGATTTTGATCTTGGGGCTACCGTTGCCGGAAATACTGCACTGGTAAGAACCAAGGTCAGCAATTTTGATCTGAGGTATGAGATCTATCCCAGAGGAGGAGAATTGATTACCATGGGTTTGTTTTATAAATATTTTAAAAATCCGATCGAAGCATATTTTAATGTGGGTTCAGGCGGGGCCAGCACTTACAATTTTATCAATGCAGATGAAGCAAACAGTTTCGGTGTTGAAATTGAGTTTAGAAAGAAAATGGATTTTAATCCTTTGTTTAAAAACTTTACGATACAGGGGAATATTTCTTATATCTATAACAGGGTAACCAGTAAAAGCACGGCAATAACAAGGCCAATGCAGGGTCAAAGCCCTTACCTGCTGAATGCAGGAATACAATACGATCTCGAGAAATATGGTATAAATACAACATTGCTTTTCAACCAGATTGGCAGAAGGATCGTTTTTGTTGGTGGCTCGGACCAGCCACCAATTTGGGAAAACCCAAGACCGGTGCTTGATTTTCAGTTAGCAAAAAAGCTATTAAAGGGCAAAGGGGAATTGAAACTGAATATTGCAGATATTATGAATAAGGAAGCCATTTTTTATAATGATCTGAATGATAATAAAAAATACGATAAGCAGGTGGATGCTTTTGCCATAAAAAGAAATTACGGAACGAATGTGGGTATTTCTTTTGGATATAATTTTTAATCAAGATGAATTTAAAAAAAATAATTTAAACCCAGAAAATCAAAAAAATGAAAAAGTCATTTCTCTTCAGCATTTTAATCGCAGCAACTTTATTCAGTTGCCGTAAAATTGAAACAGACGGAACAACGACTGTAATTAATAACGGTAGCGGCAGCACGGAAAACACAATCCTGGAAGGTCGTATTACAGAGAACCGTACATTAAAAGCATCCTATACGTACAAACTGCGTGGGTTGGTTTATGTAACCAATGGTGCAATTCTTACAATCGAGCCAGGAACAAAAATTGTTGGTGAGAATGGCAGGACCGGAGGACTCATCATTACCCGCAGCAGCAAAATTATTGCAGATGGCACAGCTGTAAATCCCATTGTATTTACTTCAGAAGCGGTTAACCCGCAACGGGGTGATTGGGCAGGATTGGTTATCCTTGGAAATGCACCGACCAATGCATCATTCAATGGTGTTGCAGGAATCGGAGAAATAGAAGGCGGTATCAATAACAGCGATGGACTGGGTTTATATGGGACAGCTGCAACCCAGGCACAAAATCCTGCAGATAACAGCGGCATCTTAAGATATGTACGCATTGAATATGCCGGCTATGCTTTTCTACCCGATAAAGAAATCAATGGATTAACCTTTGGCGGCGTAGGCAACCAGACGGTTGTAGATCACGTGCAGGTTTCATATGCAAATGATGATTCCTTCGAATGGTTTGGAGGAACAGTAAATTGTACTCACCTGATCTCTTTTCGTACCCTGGATGATGATTTTGATACAGACAATGGTTATGCCGGTAAAGTACAGTTTGGTATTGTTTTAAGAGATTCTGCTATTGCCGATATATCCAAAAGTGAAGCATTTGAAAGTGACAACGATGCATCAGGAAGTTCTTTATTACCGCAAACCTCAGTTGTTTTTTCAAATATGACGGTTATTGGCCCCAGAGCTACGCTTACAAATACCGGAAATGCACTGTTTTTAGCTGCTGCACAGATCAGAAGAAATTCAAGCATGTCATTATTTAATTCTGTTATGCTGGGATTTCCGGTTGGTTTGTTTATAGATGCTACCAAGGGAGTTCCAACGGATAACAATATTCCCGGTGGCTTGTTTGTACAAAACACGATCATCGCCGGATGCGCCACCCCGGTGATGTATAGCATTGGTACAAATTCCAATCCACCGCTTACAGCAAATACAACCGCATCGATAACAGCCTGGTTTAATTTAGTCACTTATGGAAACAGCATACTTACTAATAATACGGATGCAGGATTGATCGCCCCATTCAATTACAGCAATCCGGATTTTAATCCTGCTGCAGGATCTGTTGCAGTATCAGGAGCAAGCTTTACAAATCCTAAAGTGGCAAACGGGTTTTCAACCGTTGCTTATAAAGGAGCTTGTGCACCCGGAGACAACTGGTGGAAAGGTTGGACAAAATTTTAAGTGAAATGAATGTTGTCAATAAAAAAAGCAGCTGAGAAGCTGCTTTTTTTATTGACGTTATATTATGTATGAAATCAGTTTTTTTTACTTAGAAGGGTAAATCCAAAAGTACTTCCCACATCGATCTTACTTCTTACATGTATGCTTTGTCCATGGGCTTCTATGATGTGTTTACAGATTGAAAGCCCCAGGCCGCTGCCACCTACTTTCCTGCTCCGGGCGAGGTCTGTTCTGTAAAATCTTTCAAATATCCGGCCCAGATGTTCTTCAGATATACCAGCTCCGTCATCACTGATATCAATCAAAACATGTTGCCCGTCTACATTATAAAAACTTGATTCAATTAAACCATGCTCCTTGCCATATTTTATTGCATTATCAACCAGGTTGGTAAAAACCTGCCTGATCTTTTCTTTATCTGCATAAACAGTTAATGGCAATTCACATCCTTTTTTTATATTACATTTTATATGCTTCTCTTCATATTTTAGTGAAAGGGTTTCATATACTTCTTTTATCAGGTCCTGGATAATAAAAGTCTGATAATTTAATTTTTGTTTTCCAAATTCCAGTTTTGATATTTCGTCCAGATCATCCACAAGATTTACAAGTCTTTCTGTATTGCGTGCAGTACTCTGCAGAAATTTCATATTTACTTCGTTGTTATGAATGGCACCGCTCAATAAGGTATCTACATAACCCTGGATGGCAAAAATGGGTGTTTTCAATTCATGGCTCAGGTTTTGAAGAAATTCTTTTCTAAACACTTCATTTTGCTGCAGGGTTTCAATTTCCGCTTTTCGTTGCCGGGCCCAGTCTTCCACATCTTCTCTTACCTCATCGATACTTTTCTGTGGTAGAATGTTTTTATAGTAAAATTCTTCTTTTTTACTTGCCTTGGTTTGATAGATCAGTTTATAGATCAGCTTAATTTTCCTGTAAATGAAAGTTTGTAAAGTATACAGTATCAGGCCAAAGCTTCCTAAAAAAATTGCGATAAAAAAACTAAGGCCTACCCACCATACCGGTTCAAAAATTAAAATTGCCAGCGAAATAGGGATGGAAAGAACCAGGGCTGTATAAGCTGCAAGCTGATGCGGAGTAAAGTTTTTTTGTGAAAGCATAAAGAGTTGCGATTGGTTGCAAGCTATTGGCTTTTCTTTAAAAAACAATGACTGATTATTTATCGGGAAATTGTGCAGGGAATCATGCAATAGTAATTTGCTGCATGCGAAGAAAAATGTAAATCAATTTATAATTCAAATTTATATCCAACCCCTTTAACAGTAGTTATACAATCCACTCCCAGTTTTTGTCTTATTTTTCTGATATGAACATCGATGGTTCTGTCTCCAACGATCACTTCAGTACCCCAAATCTGGTTTAAGATCTCATTCCGCAGAAATACTTTTCCGGGTTTAGATGCCAATAAAGAGAGCAATTCAAATTCTTTTCTCGCAAGAATAATGTCAGTTTCTTTAAATTTTACACTGTATTTTTCCCGGTTTATCTGCAAATCTCCAATTTGGATGATCCCGGAATCCTCTTTATTGATCCTCCGGAAAAGTGCATTGATCTTGCTTACAAGTACTTTCGGACTGATGGGTTTTGTAAGGTAATCATCCGCTCCTGTTTCCAACCCTTTAATTTCAGTTGTTTCATCACTGAGTGCCGATAAAAAAACAATCAATGTTTCTTTAAATGCAGGGATCATCCGCAAAAGATTGCATACCTCGATGCCATTCTTGCCAGGCATCATGATATCAAGAATAATCAGGTCGGGTAATATTTTTTTTGCTTTTTCAAAAGCCTCATCACCATTTTTTGCTGTAGTTATATCATAACCGCTGGCTTTCAGATTGTATTCGATGATCTCTAATATATCGGGTTCATCATCAGCAATTAATATTTTATTTCCTCTTGTCATATTCTTAATGTTGAACAAAAATAACTCTTCAAAACCATCATTCAATTCGTTAAATGAAAGTTATAGTATTATTAAATTGTTAAGCAGTGCCGGAATAAATTCCAATAATTAACCAACTGCATATAACAATGCAATAAAATTGTTTCATATTTGCATTGGAAATTTGTTTATTAAAGCAGATTTTCCTGAATTTTATTGAGGCCTAGTAATCATTTTGTTTTAATAAGTTTTCCATCTGCCTTTAACCGAATTTTTTGATGAAATATTTTTACTTAATTCTTGTTTTCTTCTCTGTTGCTGTTGATGGCTATTCGTTTACGGATACAACGCTGGTCATTCCCCTGCAAAGAAGAAATTTTCATGATAAAATAGATATTGAACAGAAACTCTGTGATAAAGCCGACGGAAAGCAGGATAATTTTTTACACATCAGCAATAATAATTCCATCAATGCACAGGTATCAGACGTTCTTTTCAGGAAAGTGGATAACCTGGTAAACTGGATTGAATTAAACAAGGACATCGTAAACAATAATGAAAAAATTAGGTACCTGCGTTATGTAGAAAATATGTTGAAGTCGTTTCGGATAAGCTGGAGAAATAAAGAATTTAATGCGGTTGAATTCCCTGCATTATTTGAGAATTTTGAAGAAATAATGAAGGCGCAGGTAGACGGAAGCAGCATGCTGCCAATTATTAATAAAGCATCTTATGAAATAGCCAGGCTGAACACAGAAATATTTCAGGACAATGTAGCATATAAAGACTGCCGGGATATAGTTTATATTAAATATTGCAGTTTAAACCCCGATAAAATTTTACAAACGATCAGGCCTTATGCTGCAAAACCATTTGCCGATAGTTTGATTGTTGTCGCCAGTAAGTTCAATCCCGTTCAATTGTATTCTTATGCGCAGTCTAATACAACAGCAGAAGGCAGGCTCATTCATCGAAACACAAATGATCTGGTAAAAACAATCGCCGGTTTAAGTCAAACCCCTAATGCCTTATTTTATTTCCCCTTTCTGGATGATATAATCAATGGAAAAAAATCAATCGACAGTATTAAAAAATATGTTGGTGTAAATGATAAGGACTATGATAGTGTAGGCTATTTTAAATTACTGGTAAAAACTGAAATAGCCTATTTCAAAAGGATGGCACCTCCTTTGCGTGACACGCCCATTGCTATGTTTGGTGCTAACGGATTGAAGGAAGTACTGAAATTAAAAGCACTGCAACACTTCATAACCCCGATCAATGTATTGCATGATCAAAGTAATTTATCCATCCGGATGAAAGCCATTGAGCCCTTAAGTCCGCAGGAATTATATTATATGATGGTGATGGGTGAGGCAGATATTTATACATCAAGTTATAAGCACAGTTTTAACAGGATGTTGCAATTGATGGGGCCAAAGCCAAGTTCTGATTCCCTGTTTCTCAGTGTCCATTTTGATTATTTCAGGAAGTTTATTAAAATGGCAGCCAATTATAATAAACTGGATACCTTATTGAAGAGCATGCCTGCTGATAAATCGGAACTGATCATGAAAGCATTTGTTGCCAGGCTTGATAAAACCGGAAACCTGGAAGATGCTGTTGACGTGGCCGATGCCTATAGCAGTATCAACGATAAACAATTGCTGCAATCCATTTTAACCTATGTAATACAAAATGAACAGAAAAGTATTGAGGAAAGTAACAGCAGGGGGCAGGTGATTTATGGGTTGTTAAAATCTATTTTTTTATCGGCCGACAGTACAAATAAAATAGACCTGACAGATGTATTGGGCATTCCTTCAATATATGAAGTGGACAATAAAAGCCTGCGGGATACAAGCGGAAAAATTGTACAACAGGTTTATTGGTACGGCGATGAGGATGGAAAAACATATTTCCCCATGTTCATTAATTCTTTTTCAAATAAAGAATGGAAAATAACACCGAAAAAAGAATGGTATGAAATCAATTCGATCAAAGGAAATGTTTGGATATATGCCAACCGCCCTCTTGACAATGATGCCAACCTGGATGACAGTGCACAGATTCATTTAAATGATTACCTGGAACTAAATGACCTGCATCCTGCGGTTGTCGTTCACCGCGGGCACAGTTACTGGCTTCCGCGTACAATCAAACGGATGGCAGGCGATGCAAAAATTGTTGTATTGGGATCATGCGGAGGATATAAAAACCTGAATGATATCATAGATAATAACCCGGATGCACATATCATTTCAACAAAGGAGATTGGGGCAGGGGAGATTAACAGACCGATCCTCAATTATTTGAATCAGACATTTGAATCAGGCGGTCAGCTGGTTTGGAAAACGATGTGGGCATCTCTTACAAAATTATTTTCTGCAGATATCAACAAGTCGGTAAGAGAAAGCTGGGAAGATTATATTCCCCCTTATAAAAATCTGGGAGCCATTTTTATCAAAGCGTATAATAAAAAAATGGAAACCGAATAAAATTCCTGCTGAGTAACTTTACAATTATGCGTAATGGGATCCCTGAAAAAAAAGTTTTTGATTTTTCCTTACTTCGCAGGGTTTTTAAATTTGCCGCACCCTATAAAAATAAATTCTACCTGTCTGTATTTTTATCGATCCTGCTTGCATTACTCGCACCCATCAGGCCGTTCCTGATACAGATCACAATCAATGATGGATTAAACGGAACAGGCATCGCTCATTTTATAAATGGACCGGGTGGGTTTATTATTGAAATAACCATCATCCAGTTACTGTTGTTGTTCATTGAAACTGGTACCCGTTTTTATTTTACATTCAGCACCGCTTCTTTGGGGCAGGCTGTGGTGAAAGACCTCAGGGTATCTACCTATCAAAAGGTCCTGCATCTGAATTTATCACAGTTTGATAAAACACCCATTGGAACACTTACCACAAGAACCATCAATGATATTGAATCGGTAAATGATATTTTCAGTGACGGATTGATACCCATCATTGCAGATCTGTTGTCGATCATTTCCATCCTGACCTATATGTTTTGGGTAGATGCAAAGCTGACATTTGTTTGCCTGATCCCTTTTCCCTTCCTCATCATCGCAACTTATTTTTTTAAAGAAACAGTGAACAGATCTTTTATTAAAGTGAGGAATGCGGTAGCCTCTCTGAATGCATTTGTTCAGGAACACATAACGGGTATGTCATTGGTGCAGGCATTTGCTGCAGAGAACAGGGAGCAGGAAAAGTTTAAAGCCATCAATAAGCAACATAGAAATGCAAACATAAAAGCCATATTTGCCTATTCTGTTTTTTTCCCAATCGTAGAACTGGTATCCGCTTTGTCAATTGGCTTACTGGTATGGTGGGCTGCCAAAGAATCTGTCAATGTATCCGACTTAAGGGCTGCAAATGTGGGCGGAATTATCACTGCCTTTATTTTATGCCTTAATTTATTATTTCGTCCGTTAAGGGTGATCGCAGATAAATTCAATGTTTTACAAATGGGAATGATAGCCAGTGAAAGGGTTTTTAAAATATTGGATAATGAGGATGTTACCATTGACAAGGGCACATATATTCCTCCATCCATCAAAGGAAAAATTGCATTTAAAGATGTTTGGTTTGCCTATAATCACGAAGAATATGTATTGAAAAATATTTCTTTTGATATTGATGCAGGGAAAACAATTGCCATTGTGGGCCATACAGGAAGCGGTAAAACATCCATCATCAGCCTTATCAACAGGATGTATCAGATTCAAAAAGGAGAAATCAGTATTGATGGAGTGCCCATTGAAAAATACGATCTCCATTATTTGCGCTCCAAAATCGCCGTCGTGTTACAGGATGTGTTTTTATTCAGTGGTTCTGTTATAGATAATGTTACCCTGCGTGATGAAGAAATCAATAAAGAGGAAGTGATCCGGGCAGCCAAAATGATCGGTATACACGATTTTATCATGAAATTACCCGGTGATTACTATTACAATGTAATGGAAAGAGGGGCCACTTTATCACTTGGCCAACGGCAGTTGTTGTCTTTTGCCAGAGCATTATTATACAATCCGGATATTTTAATTTTGGATGAAGCTACCTCTTCCATAGATTCTGAAAGTGAAGCACTTATACAAAATGCCATCGAAAAACTGATCTCCGGGAGAACATCCATCGTTATTGCTCACCGGTTAAGTACGATACGAAAAGCGGATAAAATCCTGGTGCTGGATAAAGGGGAGATCATTGAAACCGGCACCCACGAAGAACTTATACAAAAACAAGGTTTTTACTACCGATTGCACAGTATGCAGTTTGAAAAGCAGGAAATTCTGCCCTAATCCCTTTTTTATTCAATTCAAATTTCAAAATTCACCCTCCTGCCCTTATCTTTGCGGCAAAATTAAGGGAAGATATGGCATCAAGGAGCATCAAATCAATACTGGTAGCGGTTTTCAGCCTTTGTATAGTGCTGTTTTCTTCTGTTTCCTTTGCACAGGAACCGACACATGAAAACAATACCGGGGAGCAGGAGAAAAAAGAAGAAAAACTGGATCCTGCCAAGATCATCATGGATCATATTAAAGATGCACATGAATTTCACTTTTTTACCCTGGGCCATTTTCACGCAACCATTCCTTTACCTGTAATATTATATTCACCAACAAAAGGAATGTCTTTCTTTTCCTCCAGCCGTTTTGGCCACGAAGGAGAAGAAACATATGAAGGGTATAAGTTACATGAAGGGGAGATTCTTTCTGCTGATGGTTCTGCTGTATATGATTTTTCTTTAACGAAGAATGTTGTTCAAATGATTTTGGCACTTGCTGTCCTTGTATTTTTGATGACAGGTATTGCCCGGAAATACAAGAATGGTATTGGTGTTACTTCCGCTCCAAAAGGATGGCAGAATGCATTAGAACCTGTAATAACTTTTGTAAGAGATGATGTAGCAAAACCCAATCTGGGGAAAAAATGGCAGAAATATCTTCCATTCCTGTTAACATTGTTCTTTTTTATATTGATAAATAACCTTTTTGGTTTGATCCCGGGTGCTGCCAATGTAACCGGTAATACAGCATTTACAGCTGTTTTGGGGATCATTGCCCTGATCGTAATTTTGTTCAGTACAAATTCCCATTTCTGGGGTCATATATTCTGGCCTCCGGGGGTTCCTTTTCTGGTTAAAGTGATATTGATCCCTGTGGAAGTTGCCGGTGTATTGATCATCAAACCAGCTGCACTTATCATTCGTCTTTTTGCCAACATGGTGGCGGGACATATCATTATTTTAAGTTTTATTTCACTGATATTTATTTTTGGTGCCATGAATGCTGGGGCAGGCTGGGGATTTTCTCCTGTTTCAATTCTGTTTACCGTTTTCATTTATTTCATTGAGATATTGGTTGCATTTATACAGGCATTTATTTTTGCCAATTTAACAGCCGTATTCATCGGCCAATCATTTGAAGGCGGGCATGACGATGTAGACGGGCACAAAAATGAAGTGATTTCAACAATGTAGTATTTTTTATTCACTATAAAACACAAGTATCATGACTTTGATGACTTTGTTAACTGAAGTTGGTTTTTCCCACATGGGTGGTGCAATAGGTGCAGGCCTTGCAGCAATTGGTGCCGGTATTGGTATCGGACAAATTGGTAAAGGTGCTGTTGAAGCGATTGCCCGTCAACCGGAAGCATCCAATGACATTCGTGCAAACATGATCCTGACAGCTGCTTTCGTAGAGGGTGTTGCCCTTTTTGCAGTTATCGCCGGATTATTGGCTGTTTTGAAAGCCTGATTGTACAAATGCATTACTGCATCTAAAGCACAGGGCGGCGGATGCAGTAATATTTTTAAATTTTTATTGAATTGTAACCAGTCAAAAGGAATCAATTCAATATTCATAATTCAACATTTAATAACATGGATCTTTTATTACCACATTTAGGATTGATCGTATGGACCGTTCTGGCATTTTTAGTTGTTTTATTTATTCTGAAAAAATATGCCTGGGGTGCTATATTAAAAGGATTGAATGATAGAGAAGCCAATATTGCTGATTCTATCGCTACAGCCGATAAGGTTAGAATGGAAATGGCTAACCTGAAAAGTGAGAACGAAGCACTGCTTATTGCTGCCCGTGAAGAAAGAGCCATCATGTTGCGTGAAGCAAAAGAAATTAAAGATAAGATGATCAATGATGCAAAGGATGATGCAAAAATTCATGCAGCAAAGATCATTACGGATGCCCAGGCTTCTATCCAAAACCAGAAAATGGCCGCTTTAACAGATATTAAAAATGAAGTGGGTAAAATGGTTATTGAGATCAGTGAAAAAATATTAAGAAGGGAATTGGGAAATAAAACAGAACAGGAAAGTTTTATTAAAAAACTGGCGGATGATATTAAATTGAATTAAGAAATGTCATTGGTGTTTGCTGTTTAACTCTAATTGATGGGTTTACAAACGGCTGAATACTTTAAGATAAAAGATATAAAAAATGAATAATCCAAGATTAGCCGGAAGGTATGCAAAGAGTTTGCTTGATCTATCCATTGAGCAAAACATACTGGATGCCGTTTACATGGATATCAAATTTTTAGGAAGGATTTGTAAAAGCAATCCCGATTTTGTAGCAGTGCTTAAAAGCCCGGTTATCAAAGCCGATAATAAAGCGAAGATCCTGGAATCAATTACCAAAAGCAGGGTAAGTGAACTGACAACTATGTTTATACAATTATTGGTTCGTAAATCAAGGGAAAGTAATCTGCCTGAAATTGTAAAAGCATTTATTGAGCAATACAATACTCTGAAAGATATTCATCATGTGAAAATTACTACTGCTATTCAAATGAGTGCAGAAGCTGAACAATCAATTTTAGATAAAGTAAGGAGCAATACAACGATCCAAAATATTGAACTGGAAAAATTTGTTGATGATGAATTGATTGGTGGTTTTAAACTGGAAGTTGGCGGAACACTTGTAGATGCAAGTGTTTTAAGGGATTTAAACGATGTTAAAAAGCAATTCAAAAACAACGAGTACATTCAGCAACTCAGATAAATATTTAACAGGATATATTCAGAAAGCTTCACATTCCCGTGAAGTTTTTTTTATGAAGATCATTTTCGGATCATTGATCTCAATGGTGTTTGTACGTTTATTCTACAAGTTGGATTTAGTCATACACTATAAATTTATTATTGCCAGTTCTACCTTTAGACCGTTTCCTTACAATATTTTTAATGATAAATAATTAACATAAAAAAGGCTGTCTGATTAAAGACAGCCTTTTAATATTATTGATTTTATTCTATTATTTGATCACTACTTTTCCGGTGGCCAAACGTTTTCCTTTTACATCCAGCAATTCTACAAGATAAACGTCTGAAGCGGCATTATCCAGATTAACATCCATCGGAGTATAAGGTCCTGTCGTTTTATATTCTTTTGTATAAACCCTGGATCCTTTACTGTCATAGATATTTAACGTGCGCACAACGCCATTGGTATAACTCAAATACCTTACCTGGAAAGAACCAGAACTCGGATTTGGATAAATGAATAACTGGTTGGATGCTGCAAAATCAATTTTGGCAGTATTTGATTTTTTGCTGCTGCAACCTGTGTTTACATCCGTTACAATTACATCATATACTCCAAAATCATCTACGGAAACCGAGAATCTGTCTGCAGTAAGAGATGGAACCAGTACGCCGTTCCTGAACCACTGATAAGTATAATTTCCCGTTGGACTTACCGTGGTATAAAGGGTTGTTCTGATATACGGGTTGATGTTGTTGTATGAAGCAGCCGTTAACACTATTACCGGTAATGCCTTAACATCCAGCAATGCACTGTTTGATGTTATTATGCCGCCGCATGGTGCACCGGATGCATTCAGACGGTACCTGTTTCCGTTCAATCCGGTTGCCGGATTTATGGATAAGGTATTCGTTGTTACACCAGTGTAAGGAGTTGCGTTGGTTAAATCAACAAACGGACCGCCAGATACACTAACCTGCCATTGATATGTTATTGAGCTACCGGTGGCCGTTACACTGAATACAGCAGCAGAACCGGTACAACCTATTATATCAACAGGTTGTGATGTTAATGTTACAGAAGTATTTACCGTTAATGTTGCCACACTTGAATTTACACCGGAAGGATTACATGATCCCGATGCAACACAACGATATTGGTTACCCGACATTGCAACAGTTGGTGATGCAATGGTATGGGTATTTGTAGTATTGGCCGGACTAACATCACTCCAGCTCGTACCACCGTTTGTACTTACCTGCCAGTTGTACGCCAAACCGGTTCCGGTTGCAGCAACTGTAAATGTTACACTTGTACCTGCGCATACACCTGCACTCACGGGTTGGGTGGAGATACTGATCGTATTACTCAGTGTTAATGTTGCTGCAGAAGAATTTATTCCAACTGCAGTACATGTACCTGCTACTACACAACGATATTGATTGTTGTTCATTGCGGCAGTAACTCCAGTTAAAGTAAGGGTTGCAGTGGTTACTACAGGGCTTACATTCGTCCAGGTTGCACCTCCATCAGTACTCACCTGCCAGTTGTAGGTAAGTCCCGCTCCGGTACCGGTTACACTGAAAGTTGCACTGCCACCGGTACAACCTGAAGTACTTACCGGTTGTACAGTTATTGCAGCAGGACTATTTACAGTAAGTGTAGCGCATCCTGTTGTTACAGATGGCGTACAAGTGCCGGAAACAATACACTGGTAACTATTATTATTCATTCCGGCAGAAACGGCATTCAGGTTAAGACATGAAGCAGTTTCTCCGGCCAAATTCGTCCATGGCCCAGAACAACCTGCAGTGCTCACCTGCCATTGATAGGTTAAACCTGCACCCGAAGCTGTAACACAGAAAGTTGCATTTGCTCCTGAACAAACAGCAGTATTTGCCGGTTGTGTTGATATTGCCGGAAGATTATTTACTGTTAATGTTGCCGGATTGGAATTTACGGCTGTTGGATTACAGGATATTGTTACTCCGCAACGGTATTGATTATTATTCATACCAGCTGTAACTGCTGTCAATGTTAAGGTTGAAGTAACTACAACCGGGCTGAGATTGTTCCAGGTAATTCCACCATCGGTACTCACCTGCCAGTTATAAGTCAATCCTGAACCACTTGCAGTAATACTGAAGTTGGCGTTGTTTCCAACACAGACAGTTGTATTTGAAGGTTGAGAAGATATAGATGCAGGGGTATTGATCGTGAGCGTTGCAGCAGAAGAATTTATTCCTACAGCTGTACAAGTTCCGGCAACTACACAACGGTATTGATTATTATTCATACCGGCAGTAACCCCGGTTATTGTAAGGGTAGCAGTAGTTACAGCAGGAACAACATTATTCCATGTAGTTCC
>JBBKWV010000242.1:0-11842 GCA_037969135.1 Ferruginibacter sp. | reverse complement strand
ATTTTCAGCCGGTTTAAAAAATATTAAAAGGTTTAAAACAAGAATAATAAATGAAGTCAATGAAAAAGCCCATTTCCACTTTACTGGCGCATCCTTCTCTCCCCAATTTTGTATCTGTTGACGAATGCGGGTAAGCGGGAAGGGTGAAGCATCCACTTCTTTTATCTGCTTCAGTAAATCCAGTTTGTTATCAATATTTATATGTTTCACTTTAGATTATACGACGGTTGTTTTAAATTCCTGCGCCATCTGTTAATTTTTTCTGCATTGTTTGCTTAACCTTTTGCAACAGGCATTCAATAGCTATTACTCTTGTATTTTTAATTACTGTTATTTCCATTTTACGAAAGCTTGCAGGGTAATATCCTGGCATCCTTCTGATTAATACAATAAACTAAATGATTAATCTTTTAGAAAAGTAAGTTTGTGTTTTATGCGGGACTTGCAAATGCTTTTCAATATTTATAATAACATTTTTTTCTTAGTTATGGTATGCCGTACAAGTGAGTGACACAACGATGCTGCAAGTAGCTGTAAAAGTTGGTAAACCAATGGAATAATGAATGAAGAGCAAGGATCAGAGAATGAAGAACAAGGAATGATGAATGATGAACAAAGAAAAAGGAATGACGGTATATTCAGCTTACAAAATAAAATAGGAGAGGCTATCTTTATTGTTCTGATCACTCCTTCGCCGGGATGACAGAAAAATACGCTAATTTCGCCCCTCAAAACGAGTAGAGCGTACATGAAGAATATCCGGAATTTTTGCATCATTGCACATATTGACCATGGGAAATCAACCCTGGCAGACAGGCTTTTACAAAGCACCAATACCATCAGCGAAAGAGACATGCAGGCGCAGGTACTAGATGATATGGACCTGGAAAGGGAAAAAGGGATCACCATTAAGAGCCATGCCATACAAATCAATTACCCGTATAAAGGGGAAGAATATACCCTGAACCTGATTGACACTCCGGGCCACGTTGATTTCAGTTATGAAGTGAGCCGTGCACTTGCAGCCTGTGAAGGAGCCCTGCTTTTGGTGGATGCCAGTCAGGGCATACAAGCTCAGACTATCAGTAACTTATATCTTGCAATTGAAAATAATCTGGAGATAATTCCGGTGATCAATAAAGTGGATATGGAAGGGGCCATGATCCCGGAAGTAACCGACCAGATCATTGAATTGATCGGTTGTAAAGCAGAAGATATTTTATTGGCCAGTGGTAAGAGCGGTATCGGAATTGAAGAAATACTTGCGGCTATCATTGCACGTATACCGGCACCAAAAGGCGATCCGGACGCCCCATTGCAGGCATTGATCTTCGACAGCGTGTACAATTCGTTCCGTGGGATTATCGTGTATTACCGCATTTTCAACGGGACTTTGAAGAAGAATGATAAGATCAAATTCAGCAATACCGGCCTGGAATACGGGGCCGATGAAGTGGGCATTTTAAAAATGGGACTCTCACCCCGTAGTGAAGTGCGGGCAGGAGACGTAGGTTATATCATCACCGGGATAAAGGTTGCCAAAGAAGTGAAAGTGGGTGATACCATAACGACTACGGTTAACCCTTCGCTGGAAGCGATCAAGGGTTTTGAAGATGTGAAGCCGATGGTTTTTGCGGGTATCTTTCCGGTGGAAACTGATGCATTTGAAGAGTTGCGGGATTGTATGGACAAGTTGCAACTGAATGATGCATCACTGACCTTTGAACTGGAAACCTCACAGGCACTTGGATTTGGCTTCCGTTGCGGTTTCCTCGGAATGCTGCATATGGAGATCATCCAGGAGCGTTTGGAAAGGGAATTTAATCAAACGGTGATCACCACAGTACCAAACGTGAGTTTTATTGCCACTACCAGTAAGGGGGAGGTGATAACAGTGAACAACCCGACAGAAATGCCGGATCCTACCCGTATCGATCATATTGATGAGCCTTTTATCAGGGCACAGATGATCAGCAAACCGGAGTACATTGGAAATATCATGACCCTTTGTATCAACAAACGGGGTGTTTTGATCAACCAGGGTTACCTTACTCCAACCAGGGTTGAACTGACTTTTGATATGCCATTAACAGAGATCGTATTTGATTTTTATGATAAGCTGAAAAGTATGACCCGCGGATATGCATCATTCGATTATCATCCGATTGAATACCGCGAAAGCGATATTGTAAAAATGGATATTTTATTGAACGGGGAGAAAGTGGATGCACTGAGTGCGTTGATCCACCGTGGACGGGCACATGAATTTGGCCGTAAACTGTGTGAAAAATTAAAAGAACTGTTGCCCCGCCAGCAATTCCAGATAGCCATCCAGGCAGCCATTGGAGCTAAAGTGGTAGCCAGGGAAAATATCAGTGCCATGCGTAAGGACGTAACTGCAAAATGTTATGGTGGTGATATCAGCCGTAAGCGTAAATTATTGGAAAAGCAGAAAGAAGGAAAGAAACGCATGAAGCAGATCGGCAACGTAGAAGTACCGCAGGAAGCATTTTTAGCAGTGTTGAAATTGAATGACTAAAATAAATTCCTATCATTTTTGGATATTAAGTAATCCATTTAAATAAACTTTTCACAAACGATTGAATCCGCCATTGGCGGATTTTTTATTAGAGTACTGTCTTCGATGAATACCGGTAACCCCATTAAGATTTCCTTTTCTTCAATGGGACCGGAATCAATGGTAGATTCTTCGATATGAATATCGCCCACCAATAAAGGCGGATGGAAAAAAGTATCCATGTTTTTCTCCTGCATTGGGATCGTATCTGGCAAAAGCTCGTTTATTGAACTGTCGGTATTATTACTATTCATCATGATCTCCCCGATTGTGGAATATGCGTTATCCTTTTGCTGAACCACTTCACAGGAGAAAAGGTTAAAGCTGAAAACAACCAGACATGCCAGCAAGAATTTTTTCCAGCCGGGCATTGGATACTGCAAAACAGTTGAGGGCAATTCAATCCTGATCGTTTTTAACTGATGGGAACTGAATCTTCCACATGTCTTGTTATGTATATTTTGGAGCAGGTAATTTTTTACATCCTCCTCATGCATGTTACTGAAATCTATCACCGTTTTCATACAGGAGCCGCAGAAACGGCCCTGGTCGTTGCTTGACATATTGTTCCAGTCTTGCTGGCATGGCCGGGGAATGGAAAATTTCAGCATGTTTGTTTTTTGGATAGAGATGCCAAATACAAACAAATGCATAATGCTGAAAGAAAATTTTTTCTTTTAATCAATTAATCCAACTCAGGATTATTTCTTTCCGGATTTTTCGGATTGATTGTTTTCAGATTCATTACCCTTTAACTTATTGTAATCGATGTTCCCTTTATCGTCCCTGAGCGGGGCAGGAACCGGTTCTTTTCCTTCGGGAGTCACTTCATTAAAAACCTTATTTACATAAACCCATTTCCCATTGGTCCATTTCAATGCTTCATAATCGCCATCGGGTATGAGGGTCCATTTTTTATTGGGTTCATTTGATTCGGAGATCAGGTGTTCCATTACGATCATATTCAGGCTTTCGTCGAAGGTTAAACGCGGACTGGCTTCTTTTTTATACTCAAGTATATACCTTGCCGGATTATTTGCTTTCAGCTTGTCGTTGGGAACACTGAAATACCGTCCGCCAAATACCGGTTTGCCATCTGCAAAATCCAATACTTCTACAATTTTTTTGGTGCTGCGGATATTGTTCTCATCATAGCCCAATAAAGTGTAGTAAGGATGGTTCTGGTATTTGGTTAGGATGATCCTGTAGTATACAGCGCCCATCCATCCTGCATTACCTGCAATAGTATCTTCCATATTTTCTGTTACATCCGACCGGTCTATCAAACCATATAGTTTTAAGCTGCCATCGGCAGTTCTCATTTGAATGGCTCCGTGTTGGCGAATGATATTTTCATTGATAACCATTTGCCAGGTAAATATTCTAAAACTGCTGTCGGGGGCATAGATCTTTGAAATGGTATACAATGAGTCGAATGGAAAATAGAAAGCATTTTTTGTTGCAAGTGCACGAACAAAGATCCGGGTGAACATGCTGTCAGCATTAAACCGGTCTGAAGCGTTGATTCCCTGTATGATCTTAATGCCATAGGGTTTTAAGGAATCCTCCTTTTGCAATAAGACCTTTTGATCTGCTTTACTGATATGTTGAGCCTTAGTGGTAAGCTGGCAAGCGAATAACAAAACAAGGATAGTGAATAATTTCATTTAATAAATTTAGAAAAAGAATTTACAATGGAGCGTGGTTGATACAATGTGGGATCAAATTTAACTAAAGCTTATCAGGCGCTTTTGTAGCTGCTGTTTCCGGGTTTTCGGATTCAATGGTTCTTTCCTGGGAAAACGGAAGTAACAACAGTGCAAAAGCAAACAGGCTGTGACAAACCCTGTCAATGCGTGTATCAGCCAGGTCAACTTCGGGCCTTGTTGTTGGCAGAAAGACTGTATATACTCCAAGATTACGTCCAAATTCCATATCACTGATGGTATTACCAACCATGATCGATTTTTTAAGATCGATATCCGGAAACTGTTTTACGGCCTGCAATCCCATTCCGGGGTTTGGTTTGCGAAAAGGGCTGTCATCTTCCAGATCACTGCAATAATAAACTGCGTCTATACGGCCTCCTGCGTTTTCAATTTCCTTTTCCATATTTGCATGGATGCTGTGCAGGTCATCGAGTTTGGTATATCCTTTGCCAACACCTTTCTGATTTGTGACCACAACAATGCGGTTAAATCTTTCAGCAAATATTTTCATGGCATCTTTTACGCCATCATAAAAAGTAAACTCATCCCAGGTATGGATATAGTCATTTTGCTTTTCGTGATTGATGACACCATCCCGGTCTAAGAATAATGACCAGGTATTATCGATTATATTTACCGGAAGCATATTATTATTTTTTTGTATGAGGATCAATTGGAAAATGCAATTCATCATTTTCAAATCTGTTCAAATTTACACATCCTGCAAATTTATCTAACATTAAAATTCATTATTGGCTTTTTGAAGATCTTCGGGAATCCCGATATCAATAAAATATTCATCCTGTACAAGTGCCATCATTTTTAGGGATGTACAACAAGCTTCAAGATAATCTTTTTCAAAAGAAAATTTCAGAGGCAGGTTATTTTGGAGAAATGTTTTAACATTCAATGCGTAAACACCACCGTTGATCAATCCGGTTTCATAAAATTGCTTTTCCCTGAAAGATTGAATCTGGCCATCTTTATTGATCTCCACCGCACCATATCTGTCGAAATTCTTCATGGGTTTTAAAGAGAGGGTACATGCTGATACATTAAGTTCGTGGAATGCTAAAAGTTTTTCCGTGTTGATCTTAAACAGTGTATCGGCATTCAGGACCAACACATTATTCTCTGTTGCTTTGCGGCAGGCAAGTTGAATGGCTCCGCCGGTACCAAGTGGTTCAGATTCAACAGAAACCTGGTAATTAAGGTGCGGAAATTTTGTTTCAATATAAGCTTCGATCATTTCATGTAAATAACCGAGGGAGAAAATGAACTGTGTTACACCCTGTTGTTCTAGATAGGTCAACAGATAATGTAAAAAGGGTTTTCCTGCAACGGGAGCCATGCACTTGGGAAGATCCGGTACTGCCGAACGCAACCGGGTACCCAAACCACCGGCTAATATGATTGCCTGGGTTTTCATTTTATTTTTCAGATTGAGCAAAGTATTGTTGTTCTACCAGCTGACAAATTATATGTCCGAGTAAAATATGGCTTTCCTGTATGCGGGGGGTATCAGTTGAGGGTACATTGATCAAATAATCACAGATCTCTTTCATTTTTCCTCCGGTAGTTCCGGTGAAACCAATTGTTATCATGCCTTTTTCCCTGGCAGCTTCCAGTGCTTTGATGATATTGATGCTGTTACCGGAAGTGCTTAATCCAACAAGCACATCGCCTTTTTTTCCGATACCCGAAACCATTCTTGAATACACTACATCAAAACTATAATCATTGGCCACGGCAGTCATGTAGGAAGTATTAACATGCAAGGCTTCTGCCGGCAGTGCTTCGCGGTCGGTATAAAACCTGCCACTGAATTCGGCTGCAAGGTGTTGGGCATCTGCTGCACTGCCGCCATTACCACAAAACAATACTTTGTTGCCGTTTTTAAAAGCGGTGACGAGTGCGGTTACCGTTTTGGCAACAGTTTCCTGTAATTCTCTGTTTTCCAGCACTTGTTGCTTAACATCAATGGATGCCTGAATTATTTTTGAGATCTGATCTTGCATAATGTAAAGGTAAGAAGGATGGGGGATACTGAAACCGGAACCATCTTTAAATACTCCAGCTTGTAAGTCCGTAGTTGGTAAATGAATATTTTTTTACTTCTCCTCCAAATTTAAGAAGCGCTTCTTTAACGGCATAGTTTGTATTACCGGGGCAATAAAAGATCATGAATCCACCGCCACCTGCGCCACTTATTTTGCCACCGGTTGCTCCGGCAAGTTTTGCCGCGGTATATATTTGTTCAATATTATCGTTGCTGATATTATGTGCCATTTTTCTTTTCTGTTGAAATCCGAAATCAAGAATCTCCCCGAATTCATTCAACCTGCCTTTCAAAATGGCTTCTTTCATCATGCGTGCCTGTTCTTTGAGTTGATGCATTGCCTCGATACTTTCTTCATTGTTGTTGTTTACGTTTTTTACCTGTTCTTTGATGATACCGGCACTTTCGCGGGATGTTGCCGTAAAATACAGCACCAGGTTGTTCTCCAGTTCATGCAAGTATTGTGCATTGATACGCAATGGGTTTACAATTACTTTGTCGTTTTTATAAAACTCCATGAAGTTCACACCACCAAAGGTTGCAGCAAACTGGTCCTGACGTCCTCCGGCCAGCTTCAGTTCATTGCGTTCGATATCATAAGCCATGTGTGCAATATCATAATCGCCCAGCGGAAGTTTAAGCATTTCTACAAATGCTCCCAAAATGGCAACAACAAGGGTAGAAGAAGTGCCCAAACCTGAGCCTGCAGGTGCATCAACAAAAGTGGAAAGTCTGAATCCGGTTGTGGGGATCTTATAATCCTTATAGATCCGGTTGTAAACAGCTTTGAGCAAATCAAGGGTGCCGTTTATCGGAAGTTCGGGCATCCAATCATATTGTTCCGATTCTTTCTGGTCAAGTGCTTCGATAATGATCCTGGGTTCATTGATAATTTCTATGCTGGCATTTGCAGAAAGGGAAATGGTAGCATTTAAGATGGCACCACCATACAGATCAGTGTATGGACTCACATCGGTTCCGCCACCGGCAAGGCCTATTCGAAGAGGAGCTTTGCTTCTGAAGATCATGGTTGCAAATTAAGTAAACAAATTGAGGATTGATTTGGGCATGTGTGAAAATTCCGTTTTTTATGATTTTGGATCATATTTCAATGATCTCATTTACCATCACATCCCAACTGTATTTTTTCTTTTCTTCTAATAAATAAGGTAAAAAATGAGATGCTCCTTTTTGAAAGTATTCTTTGATCTTAACTGCAATCGATGCTGCATCCGGTTCAGCAACAAGCCCAACTTTATTATCGGGTACCAATTCGGGAAGCCCACCGACATTGCTAACGATCATCGGCACTTCAAAATGATATGCAAGTGGGGTTACACCACTTTGTGTTGCATTCCGGTAGGGTTGAATAACAACATCTGCTGCACAAAAATAATTTTTCACTTCGTTGTTCGGGATAAAATCTGTGTGTAAGATCAGAGATTCCTCAATACCCAGATCTCTTATCAGGTCATCATAGCTCTTCCGGTCTTCATAAAATTCTCCGGCAATGAGTAATAATGGATTCCGGATCCCGGTATTTGAATTTTCTACTGCCTGTTCTTTTAGTAGTTTCATCGCATGAAGCAATATATCCAGGCCCTTGTATTTACGAATGAATCCAAAGAACAAAATGATTGACTGATCCTCATCAATTTTCAAATTTTCCCTTGCGGCTGCTTTGCTGATCTTTTCGCCAAAATTATCATACAGCGGATGAGGGATACATCTTGACGGTTTCTTTGTATCAAAAGTTTTCAGATCATCCTGCACTTTTTTACTCATTGTAATAAATGCATCAACCGGTTTGATGAAATATTTCGTAAAAGCAAAATCTCCCATACGTTTCTCATGAGGGATAACATTATCGGCGATACATACAACCTTACTGTGTTTATTTTTCTTAACGATCCTTAAGATCGTTCCCAGGCAAGGGCCCATGAAAGGCAGCCAATAGCGTACAATAACAATATCGGCATTTTTATTTTTGATCCTTTTGCCCACACTTAGCCAGTTAAACGGATTTATGGAATTGATGACCACTTTTATATTTAATCCCTCTGGTGCCGGTTCATTGGATAACTGAGATTTGCCCGGGAATAAAAAAGATGGATACTGTAAGGAAAATGTGTAAATGGATACTTTATGTCCATTATCCATAAATGCTTTTGCAAGCCTTTCATTGAATGTTGACATTCCTCCACCTCTTAAAGGATATGCGGGGCCGATGAGAATGATATTTTTTGGTTGTTGATTCACTGATTTATATGAGGATGAACCGAATGGATGAATTGGGAATTAATGTATAGGGGATGATGTGCATTGTTTTATATGGGTTTTTCATCTGCAAATTTCCCGATATTCAAATGCTATAATCCGAGTTTTTCTTCTATCAAATAATTATTCCGTTCGGTAGAATTTCTGGATATCAGTTCACCGATAAATCCGGCTAAAAACAATTGCGTTCCCATGATCATTGCAAGAATAGCAAAGAAAAAGAGCGGTCTTTGTGTCATTCCGGTTATATCAAAAAAGAATTTAGATACGCTGAGATAAGTAAAAACGAGAAAACCAAATATAAAGAAAACCGTTCCCCATAAACCAAAAAAATGCATGGGCCTTTTACCGAACTTACCTACAAAAAATATGGTCATCAGGTCCAGGAATCCATTTACAAAACGCGACCAGCCGAATTTGGTCACCCCGTATTTTCTTGCACGGTGTTCTACTACTTTTTCTGTGATCTTTTTAAATCCTGCCCACTTTGCCAGTACCGGAACATAGCGGTGCATCTCACCATATACTTCTATGGTCTTCACCACTTTTTTACTATATGCCTTGAGGCCGCAATTAAAGTCATGCAGTTTTATTTTGCTCATACCACGTGCAGCAGCATTGAACAATTTACTGGGAATATTCTTGGTAAGTTTATTATCATATCTCTTCTTTTTCCAACCGCTGATAATATCATAATTTCCTTCGAGCAGCATATTGCGTAGTGCAGGGATTTCATCCGGACTATCCTGCAAATCCGCATCCATTGTTATGATGACTTCGCCCAACGCGGCTTTGAATCCTTCATTTAATGCCGGACTTTTTCCATAATTGCGTTGAAATTTAATTCCTTTTATGTTATTATTGGTTTTACGCAGGCTTTCAATTATGCTCCATGAATTGTCTGTACTGCCATCATCGATCATGATGATCTCATAAGTATAATTCTGGGCAATCATTACCCGTACGATCCAGTCAGTTAATTCCGGAAGAGATTCTTCTTCATTTAATAGCGGTATTACGATCGATAAATCCATTTTCTTTTTTTTATTTTACCCGGGAACTCAGGGTTTTCAATTTACCAAACTAAACTTTTTTTTGCTGGCTGAGAAACGCTCCAGCTATCAAAGAAACCAACGAGCCAAGAAAAAGGTATTTGACTATATTGATTCCAAGCATCATTGGCATAAAAATATCCCTTAGCTTATCTGCATTTTCCTTGATTTCCATTGGCGTTTTATTTCCTGACTTTAACAACAATATATTATTCTCCTGAATGCCTTTTTCCATTATCTGAGGATTCAATTTATAAAATATAAACGTAAATACAGCCATTAATAAAGTAACTACAATAAATGTTTTGAAACCTTCAGAGAAATAATTTTTAATTTTCTGTTCTGAAGTACTAATTAAATTGTAAGATATAAGGCTCCATAATATACCTGTAATAAATATTATGAGAATTACATATTGATTTTTACCATTTATAGGTAATTTTAATAAATAAAAGAATATTAAAGACAATACAATCAATATTGTTCCGGTAATTAATCCTTTATTTGTTGCACTTACATTTTTCATTTTCCGGGTATAACCAGTTTATTTTTATTAATAATTCCAATCACTTTGCCTTTTAATTTCTTTCCGATGAAAGGGTTGTTTCGTGATTTTGAACGAATCATAGATTCATCCAATGTAATATAAGTAGTGGGATTGAATAATGTCATACAGGCAATACTTCCTTCTTTAATTTCCGGAACGGCTATTCCAAATATCTTTCGGGGAGCAACTGTTAATTGTTCAACCAATGCATCAATATTCCTTTCAAAACTATTAGATACGCCAAACAAAGACTCCAGTCCCGTCATCCCGTTCTTTGCATATTCAAATTCACAGGTCTTATCATCCCAGTGTTGTGGAAAATGATGAGATGAAATGCAATCAATGATCCCGTTTTGAACGGCAGACCTTACTGCTAACATGTCTTCCTTTGTGCGTAACGGAGGGTTTACTTTCAGATTGGTATCATAGGTTGCCAGGTCTTCATCACTAAACCAACAATGATACACTGTGGCAGAACAGCTGATGTTTAAGCCATCTTTTTTTGCCTGGTTGATCAATTCAATCCCTTTTTTAGTAGATATACCGGTGATGTGTAATGCAGATTTTGTGTATCTGAGTAATTCGATGTCGCGGGCAATCATCAGTTCTTCGGCAATGGCTGGTTTACCCGGCAATCCGAGCCGGGTGCTGGAAATGCCTTCATTCATCAACCCGTTTTTGCTGATGCTTTGATCATCGGGTAACTGAATGATGGTTGCATTAATTGCCAAAACATATTGCAGGGCTTTTAACAAAACACCCGGACTTTGTACGGCTGTAATGCCATCACTGAAAGCCAGTGCCCCGCTGTTATGCATGTCATACATTTCAGCAAGTTCCTTTCCTTCTGTATTTTTTGTTATGGCAGCAATAGGATAAATATTAACGGGAAGTGCTGTGGATTTTTGAATCACATATTCAACCTGGGTTTTGGAAGAAATGCAAGGGTTGGTATTGGGTATGATCATCAGATCTGTAAAACCTCCGGCCGCCGCAGCTGCAGCACCGGTTTCCATGCTTTCTTTCTGTTCATATCCGGGATCGGAAAAATCAGCAAAGATGTCCATCCAGCCGATGCTTACAAATAAATTGTCATTTTCAATGATTGATTCAGCTTTCTCTGTTATATTATCAGCAATTTTTTGAATTTTCCCGTCTACTATATAAATATCTTTTACTTTCCCGTGATGGGCTGAGGATGAACTGGAAATGCGAGCCTGCTTTATTAAAACCTTCATTAGCTAAATGGGATTGCGCAAATATCAATAAAAATATTGAAGAATCAGCCAATGTGTCAATAAATTGAGCCAATCTCAAAAGCTATAAAACTGGGTTGATATGCACGTTTAGTTGTTTTCACTGATCAGAATCTAATTAAAATTATTTTGGTTGAGCTGTTTTGTACATTATCATGCAATGCATCCATATCGATTGATGGGATTTGGTTAGCTATTCTGCAGAAGCAAAGATGTACCAATACTGATTTAATTGATTCCTATTGAAGGAAGTATTTTGTAATGAGAAAGAAATGTTATTTTGATCATGACTATAAGATCCAGTCGGTATTTTTATTTTTAATTTACAAGAAATGAAAATTTCAACCAAACAAATCAATGCTGC
>JBBKWV010000241.1:0-2625 GCA_037969135.1 Ferruginibacter sp. | reverse complement strand
ATCCACTCTTTGTTTTTTTCAAATTTCGCCCTGCTACCTTCCATTTGCTTATAAGGATGCAATTCGCAGATATAAAAACAGCCATTTACGTTCAATGTGGATGCTGCCTGTTCAAAAATGAAATCAATATTTTCTATGTGTTCTAAAACAAGACTGGCAATGATGAGTGATGTTTTCTTAAAATCCCAGGGCATGGTAATATCTGCCTGTTTAAAGTTTACATGATCAGTTTTTATTTTCTGTTCTGCCACTTTTATCATTTCTTCAGAAAAATCAACGGCTGTTATTTCAGATGTTTTTTCTGAAAGCCAACTGGTATTTTTCCCCGTTCCACAACCAATCTCGAGGATATTGGTAAAATCTGCATTTTTCAAAACCTGTTGACCTGCATACAATTCGAGATCGCGGGTTTTATTTAAATCCGTATCATAAGTAGCTGCCCATTTATCATATGCCCCTTTTGTATCCATGAATCCTTCATTAAATATTTACAAAAACATGATCGTTTCTAAATACCAGAAGTAAATTATGTACTTTGAATGAACCATTATTTTATTCCTCACTGATAACGGAATCAGTTTAATTTTTAATTGCTGCAATTCCAGGTAATTCTTTCCCTTCGAAATATTCAAGCAATGCACCGCCGCCGGTTGATACATAACTTACCTTTTCATTCAATCCAAACTTATTAACTGCAGCAACGCTATCGCCACCGCCTACCAGACTGAATGCACCATTTTGTGTTGCTTCTGCAACTGCTTCGGCAATTGTTTTTGTGCCGTGTTGAAAATTTTCCATTTCAAAAACCCCCATCGGACCATTCCATAATATGGTCTTTGCATGAAGGATCACTTTAGTAAAAGTTTCGCAGGCCATCTGGCCGATATCCAATCCCATCCAGCCATCCGGGATATTATTACTTAAAGCCCCTGATACATTTGCATTCGCATCAAATTTATCGGCAATGATGGAATCAACCGGAAGATGAATGCAAACACCCTTTTCTTCTGCCTTCTTTAACAGATCTGTGGCTGCAGTTAATTTTTCCAACTCACAAAGAGAATTTCCGATCTTGCCTCCTTGTGCTCTGTAAAAAGTATATGCCATTCCTCCGCCAATAATAATATCTGTGGCCCTGTCTAACAGGTTTTCAATGATCATGATCTTATCTGAAACCTTAGCACCACCAATGATGGCGAGAAATGGTTTTTCGTTGTTATGTAAAACCCTTTCAGCACTTTCCACTTCTCTTTCCATTAAAAGGCCGAACATTTTTTTACCGGAAAAAAATTGTGCAATAACCGCTGTAGAAGCATGGTTGCGATGAGCCGTTCCGAAAGCATCATTTACATATACGTCTCCCAGTTTGCTTAATTTTTCTGCGAAAGCGACATCTCCTTTTTCTTCTTCTTTATAAAAACGCAGGTTTTCGAGCAGCAATACTTCTCCGGGTTTGATCATACCGGTCGTAATTTTGGCCTGCTCCCCAATACAGTCATCGGCAAAGAATACTTTTGTATCCGCTCCTAATAATTGGTGCAAATGTTTTACCAGATGTTTCAATGAATATTTTTCTTCCGGCCCTGATTTTGGGCGGCCAAAATGGCTCATCAGAATAACAGATCCGCCATCTGACAATATTTTTTTAATGGTTGGAATGGTTGCGGTCATGCGACTGTCGTCGGTGATATTAAATTGATCATCCAGTGGTACATTGAAATCTACACGAACCAATGCTTTGTGCCCATTAAAATTGAAATCGCTGAATTTTGACATAAAAAAGTATTTAAAATAAAACCGCAAAGACGCCAAGTCGCCAAGCATAAAAAAACTTTGCGTCTTAGCGTCTTTGCGGTAAAAAAAAATTATTTTATAAGCCCTGCAAAATGATGTACTGTACGCACTAACTGCGATACATAACTCATTTCATTGTCGTACCAACTAACAGTTTTCACCATTTGCTTATCGCCCATGGTCATTACTTTGGTTTGGGTAGCGTCAAATAAGGATCCGAAATTGATCCCGATCACATCGCTGCTTACGATCTCATCTTCATTGTAACCAAAGCTTTCGTTGCTGGCAGCTTTCATTGCAGCATTGATCGCTTCAACGGTTGCAGGCTTTTCCAAAATGCTGTATAATTCTGTAACAGAACCGGTAATTACCGGTATTCTTTGTGCACCGCCATCTAATTTACCTTTTAATTCCGGTAAAACAAGGCCGATTGCTTTTGCAGCACCGGTACTATTGGGTACGATGTTGGCAGCAGCTGCCCTTGCACGGCGCAGGTCGCCTTTCGGATGTGGTGCATCCAGGGTATTTTGATCATTGGTGTAAGCGTGAATGGTACTCATGATACCGGTAACGATACCAAAGTTATCATTCAGGGTTTTTGCCATTGGAGCCAGACAATTTGTTGTGCAACTTGCACAACTGATGATTGTTTCCGTTCCGTCTAGTATGGCATGATTTACATTAAAAACCACCGTTTTCAGATCGCCGGTTGCCGGTGCGGAAATAACCACTTTTTTTGCTCCGGCTTTTATATGGGCTTCTGCTTTATCCTTATCGGTGAAAAATCCGGTACTTTCAATTACAACATCTACATTATGAGAACCCCATGGA
>JBBKWV010000240.1:0-22982 GCA_037969135.1 Ferruginibacter sp. | reverse complement strand
ACTTTATACGATTCTGAAAAAAATAAAATAAGCCTGAACGATTATAGGGGTAAAAAGAATGTGTTACTTTTATTTTTTCCCCTTGCATTTACCAGCGTTTGTACAAAAGAATTTTGTTATGTAAGAGATGAAATTGGCAGATATGTAAATGAAAAAGTCCAGGTTTTGGGAATTTCTGTTGATTCCACTTATGCACTTGCCAGGTATAAACTGGATCAACAATTTAATTTCCCGCTTTTAAGTGATTTTAATAAAGAAGTATCCGGAAAATATAATGTACTATACGATATTTTTTCCCACATGGAATTAAAAGGAGTAAGTAAAAGATCGGCTTTTATAATTGATACAAAGGGTTTGATTCAATATGCCGTCGTTTTACAAAACGCAAGAGATTTACCGGATTTTACTGAAATTGATACAAAAATTGACAGTTTGGCTATAATATGATATTTTTTATTAATTTGACTAAATCCAATGATGATAAAAATTTGATAAATGAATATATTAAGTTAGTTTTAAGGCGTATTTCTTAAAAGAAATTATTACTTTTACATTAGTTGAAAAAATTTATTAACATATTAACATTACTGATTGGTTTAACTTTTACTTCATTTGCTCAAACAAAAACAGATTCCGATCTGTCATCTCAGGCAAAGTTGATTAAGTTTTATCCCAATCCTGCTTCGTCCGTAATCAATTTTGATTATGTGAGGGGTTATGATAAAACATTTTCTCTCCAGATATTCAACTTTATGGGTAAGAAAGTATATGAATTAAAGTATACTGCACAGCGAATGAATATCAATCTCGATGATTTTTACCGCGGTATTTATGTTTTCCAGTTAAGAGACAAGAATGGTTCAATCATTGAATCCGGTAAATTTCAGGTTATCAAATAACCCGTATCTCCTTTTCCTCCTTTTTCTTTTTTTTATTTTAGTGCCAAAATGACCGCCGATTATGTATTGGCAAAATGTTTGACTATTGTACCTTTGCAAACATTTTAAAGATAAATCATGGAAGAAAACAACATTCCCGTTACAGACAATTTTGAAATAGACATTAATGCTGATTCAGACATACCTGGAAATACGCATTTAAGTAATCCCGATGCTGAATTAACGGAGGAAGCATTTAAACTGGTTAATGAAATAAAAGAACAAAAAGACAAATACCTGCGCCTCTCCGCAGAATTTGACAATTTCAAACGCCGGACAGCAAAAGAGAAAATTGAATTGATGCAAACAGCAGGGAAGGAAATTATCAGTTCTTTACTCGAAGTACTGGATGATTGTGAAAGAGCTGAATCACAAATGCAGAATACAGATGATATTGCAATTATCAAAGAAGGCGATCTATTGGTTTTTAATAAACTTAAAAACATCCTTTATCAAAAAGGGTTGAAACCCATGAAAAGTATGGGTGAGGAATTTGATGTGGAAAAGCATGAAGCATTAGCAGAAGTGGAAACTGAGCCTAAGATGAAAGGAAAAGTTTTTGATGAAGCAATTAAAGGATATTATTTGAATGATAAGATCATTCGTTTTGCAAAAGTTATTGTTGGAAAATAATAAATAAAAATATATTAACAGTTATTTCATTTTTCGTGTTTTCCAAAAATTCAAATAACAGCTGTTTAATACTAGCATATTATGAAGAGAGATTTTTACGAGATACTTTCCGTATCTAAAACAGCTTCACAGGATGAGATCAAGAAGGCTTACCGTAAAGTAGCAATGCAATATCACCCAGATAGAAACCCGGGTGACAAAGCTTCTGAAGAAAAATTCAAAGAGGCTGCTGAAGCATATGAGATCCTGAATGATCCCGATAAGAAAGCCCAGTATGACCGATTTGGCCACAATGCATTCAACTCAGGAAGAGGTGGCGGTGGTTTTCATCCGGGCGGCATGAATATGGATGATATCTTCAGTCAGTTTGGTGATATATTCGGCGATGAAGGTTTTGGAAGTTTTTTTGGTTCTGGCGGAAGAAGGGGCTCCGGTAATCAAAGCCGGGGAACCAGGGGTACCAACCTGCGTGTAAAACTTAAAATGAATTTTGAGGAGATTGCGAAAGGTGCAGCTAAAACCATCAAAGTAAAAAAACATGTAAAATGTACCAACTGTCAGGGTAGTGGTGCAAAAGATAAAAATAGTTTACAAACCTGTGGCACCTGTAATGGCAGCGGACAGGTAAGAAGAGTTCAGAACACTTTTCTGGGCCAAATGCAAACAGTAACTACCTGCCCTACCTGTAGTGGAGATGGCAGTACCATTACAGTTAAATGTACGTCCTGCAAAGGCGAAGGCCGTGTATATGGTGAAGAAACAGTAACCATCGATATCCCAGCCGGAGTTCAGGAAGGAATGCAACTAAGTATCAGCGGAAAAGGCAATGCCGGTGAACGTGGTGGTGCTGCCGGTGATCTCATTGTATTGATAGAAGAAGAAGTACACCCTCATTTACAACGGGATGGTTTGAATGTGGCTTTTGAACTATACATCTCATTCCCCGATGCCGTATTCGGCACCCAGGTTGAAGTGCCAACTATTGACGGAAGGGCTAAAATAAAAATACCACAGGGTACACAAAGTGGAAAAATTTTCAGACTGAAAGGGAAAGGTTTCCCTCATGTTAACAGTTATGAAAAAGGAGACCAGTTGATACATGTCAATATCTGGACTCCACAACATGTGAATGAAGATGAAAAAACAATGCTTGAAAAAATGAAGGATTCTGAAAATTTTGAGCCCAAGCCGGAAAAAAATGAAAAATCATTTTTCGATAAAGTAAGAGAGATGTTTAGCTAATATGATTACAGGAAATATCCTGTATTTTTTAGGGGTAATAAATCCAGTTTTGATTTATATATCAGGATTTAATTAAATAACCTGTTCATTAAACTATTTTTTTTTTCCTTTTCTTTTTTGCATAGATCTTTTCGGCCTGGTCTACCAGTTTAATGAACTCCTGTTCGAGAAAGCTTTTTTTATTTGCAGATGCCATTGCGAGTGTTTTAATCAGCGGCCAGTCTGCATTGTTTGTATATTGTGATTGCTTAAGCTTCAAAGCAAATAAAGTGACGGCTGAAATAAATTTCAGATCCCTTTCAACACTGTCAATGGGTAAATAATTATTTTTTACACTGTAATTTATTTTCAAATTATTTGTGTCATTGCATAAACTGTATTTTAGTGAAACGGTTCCTATATCCTCCATTAAGCCGGCATGTGAGGTGATAAGGTTCTGTTGAACCGGAATAATTTCAAAAACTGCCAATGTACTTTTGCCGCTGCCTATCTCCCCTCCTTCCAGCTCACTTGTAATATCTGTCACTGCCTCCTTTTTGTTATCAAAACCAACCAGCCTGTATTGCTTTACAACAGCAGGGTTGAAATTTACATTCATATAAACATCATCAGCAACTGCATAAAATGTCTGGGTAAGTTCTTTTACTAAAACCTTTTCTGCTTCATTTATATCATCCAGGTAAGCATAATTACCATTCCCCCGTTTTGCCAGGGTTTCTAATTTTGAATCCTTGAAATTACCCATACCCACTCCAAGGCAGGTAAGGTAAATCCCCGTTTGCCGTTGTTTTGTTATCAACTCATCCAGGGCCTTTTCGGTATTCTCACCCACATTAAAATCTCCATCGGTTGCAATGATAACGCGGTTATTTCCATTCTTGATAAAAGTACTTGCAGCAACCTTATATGCAACCCTGATAGCTGATTCTCCCGGTGTATCCCCTGCAGCTGTTAATGATTCAATAGATTCCAAAATGCTATCCTTATAAACACCCGATGTTGGTTGAAGCCAGACAGAAACAGAACCTCCATAAGTTACAATGGATACAACGTCGATTTTACGGAGATTTTTTACAAACATCTGGAATGCTGCCTTTAACAAAGGCAACCTGTTTGGCATATCCATACTTCCTGAAACATCGATCAGGAATACAAAATTTCCGGGAGGCACTTTTTCAAGATCAAGTTTTTTTGCGCTGATATTCAAAAACAATAATTGTTTCTGCATATCCCAGGGACATGAAGTGAGTTGTGACCCGATCCTGAATACATCCCCTTTTTCCGGTTCTTTGTAATGAAGGTTAAAATAATTGATCAATTCCTCAATACGAACTGCATCCGGAGGTACAGGACTTTCTGAATTCAGAAAACGCCTTACATTACTATACGAAGCTTTATTTACATTTAAAGCGAAACCGGTATTGGGATAACCGGCTGTATTTACAAAACTGTTTTCAACAAGCTGGAAATAAGTCTCATTATCAGTAAACCAGTTGAATTTTGAAGTTTGTTTAAAATCTTTTGTTATTGAAATCAGTTTTGGCCTGCTTTTACTGGCAGTTATTGTAGATATTTTTAAAATGATATTTTGCCACTGATCTGCTTTAACCCTCAACAATTTAGTTTCATATCCATCCAGACTGATCGTAATTGAATCATACAGTAAGTTTACATTAATACCAAAACCACCGTAAGTGCCTGAATAATATAATGTCCTTGCAGAATGGAGAAATATTTTCGCATTTTGAATCGGCAGATTTTTTTCATCTTTTATTTCACCACGCAGATAGTATTGCCCATATGCAGAAGATGCAAATAAGATAAGCATGCAATATAAAAAAAATCTTTTCAAAAAATAACGTTGGGTTAATTGGTTATTTTCTATTCATTATATCATTTCCAAAATTAATCGTTGCATCAGTCTTCGCCAATTAATTGATATATTTCTTTCAGGTTACGCCCCAGACCGTCAAAATCCAGACCATAACCCAGCAGAAATTTATTTGGAACACTGAATCCAAGATAGTCAATTGTAAGTGGATGGACCAATGCTTCAGGTTTGTGCAATAAAGAAGCGATCTTCAAAGATGCTGGCTGATGATCTCTGAGTTGGGGAAGAAATTCACTCAACGTTTTACCCGTATCAACTATATCCTCTACAACGATCACGTGCCTGTCTTTAAGCGACTCGTCCAGGCCGATAGAAGTAATTACATGGCCAGTACTGCGGGTACCTTTATAAGAGGCCAGTTTGATAAAACAAATCTCCGCATCTATACTTAATTCTTTAAACAGATCTGATGCAAACATGAATGAGCCGTTCAATATGGCGATAAAAAGCGGGCGCTTACCGGTATAATCCTTATTTATTTCTTCCCCCAGTCTCTTGATCTGCTTATCAATTTCACCAACAGTTAAATAGGGTTGAAATTTTTTACCGTTCACCTGAATTACAGACATGATTATTATTTAGAGATTATTAATTGCTGCCCTGCTTTCAGTGCATCAACAGTTAAATTATTCCATTCTTTTAATTCCTGAACAGTTACTTTGTATTTATTAGAGATCGCATACAGTCCCTCTTTTAACTGAACCTGGTGAAATTTATTTTCGGAACTTTTTCTCTTTGAATCTGTGTGGGCTTCAATTGGGCGCAACCTTATTTTTGTTCCTTTTTTGATGATATCATGCTCCCCAATATTATTAAATTGAACCAACGATGCAAGTTGAACAGCGTTTGTCTGGGCTATATTGTATAATGTTTCATTATGACTGGCAATATAAAAATCGCGATTACCCTGCTTTAATTTTTTCTCCAGAAAGATCCATTGATCTTCTTTCAATAACCCATCAGATTTCAAATCATTGTATTCCATTAATTTAATCAGCGTGATATCAAATTCAGTTGCGATAGCAAGCATGGACGTGCCTTTTAAAACATAAACTGCTTTTAATCTGTTGAACAAAGTTTTACCTGCTTTGATAGATTCCAGATTTTTAGCAGTATTCATTTGATCGTTCACAGCCATTTCAGCATGATTGATTTCTCCCGCCTCATTTAATATTGCCATTTTTTTAACCCCGGCCGTTTCACCTGTCTCCGGTAAATCATATTGATGTAAATTATTTGCCTCGATGTTTTTAATGAGAATATCAGGGTACCTTGGATTGGTTGCATACCCGGCTTTTTTTAAACCATAGGCCCATCCTTTATAATCTGCCGGATCCAGTCCAAACAAAAATGCATACCTGCTGCCGTTACGCAAAAAATCACTGTGATCGCGGTAACTGTCTTCAGCATTACCATACTTACGAAAACATTCACCTCTTTCATCATCATCATGAAATACGCTGGCACCCGTCCAGTTACTCTTACATTTTATTCCAAAATGATTATTGGATCTCTTTACCAGGTCACTGTTTCCGTTCTGTGTTTCCAATAAGCCCTGTGCCAAAGTAACAGATGCAGGAACCCCAGTTCTTTTCATTTCAAGAATTGCGATATCCTTATATATATTGATATACTCCTCAACAGATATTGTCTGTGACGAAACAGCTAAAGAAATAAAAAATAATAAAATAAAAATTCCTGTTTTCTTCATACCTATAATTTTCTGATTAACATTATTCCATCCCTGATGGTAAGCAGCACCTGTTCTACCCTGTTATCGGCTGCCACATGTTCATTAAAAGCCTGTATTGCCAATGCATTTTTTCCCTTTAATTCCTCTTCAAGAACCTGGCCATGAAACAACACATTATCAGCCAGTATCCATCCCCCAGACTTTAAAAAAGGCAAAGTTAGCTCGTAATAGTCAATATAATGCAGCTTATCTGCATCAATAAATATCAAATCCCAGTTTTCTTCTAATGAAGGAATGATCTCCATTGCGTTTCCCACATGTAACTTAACCTGCTGTTCAACTCCTGCTTTCTTAAAATAGGAGGCTGCAGTTGCAGCATCTTCTTCTCTTAATTCAATTGTATGCAATTTACCATCAGCAGATAACCCTTTAATCAAACATAACGCACTAAAGCCTGTAAAAGTGCCTATTTCCAGTATTTTTTCCGGTTTCACCATTCTGCTGATCTCTTCTAAAAACCTCCCCTGTACCTGTCCGCTATGCATATGCGATTTTGGATGATTTGCAAAGGTTGCCAATTCATTTTCCCTTAGGAACACATCTGAATTTGATGTGAATTTTTTGGAATACAACTCAGCCTTGTGATGTAAAAAGTCCATTTTTTTATTGGTATATAACTGCTTTTTTTGAAATCATTAACAAACCCAGGAAGGTGATCAGACCATTGATGAGTAAAATTTCTATCCCAATATCATAACCGCCGAAAATAACCGTTGCATTTGTTTTTAAAAAATAACAAATAACCGGACTTATAATGGCAATGAGTGCTATGATAAAACTATTTGGTAAACTTCTTTTTGTCAGGATCCCGAATGCGAACAGGCCCAATAAAGGGCCATAAGTATAACCTGCCAGGTCTAATATCTTATCAATGATCGATCTGCTGTTGATCTCCCTGAAAACCAGGATACATAAAAAGAAGATAAAGGTCATCGTTAAATGAACACTTAATCGGACATTTCTTTTTTGTTTTTCATTGAGGTCTGCTCTTTCTTTTAACCCAAGAATATCGATACAAAAGGAAGAAGTCAGGGCAGTCAGTGCTCCATCAGCACTGGGGAATAATGCCGAGATCAGTGCAATGATAAAAATGACAGAAATGTATACCGGCACCTGCTGAAATAATCCAAGGGCGATGGAAGGAAATAAATTGTCACCGGTAATATTCAGGTTGTTGTGATAAAGACCAAATACTTCTTTGTTATCAACCACCATACTTGTAAAAGCAGCACCATTATTCAATGCATAAATATATAAGATTCCACCAAGTAACAGGAACAGCAAGTTAACGAAAACCAGTATCACACTGAATGTCAGCATGTTCTTTTGAGAATCCTTCAGTGTTTTTACACTGATATTTTTCTGCATCATTTCCTGGTCAAGCCCTGTCATGGCAATGGCAATGAACATCCCGCCGATGATCTGTTTAATAAAAAAACTTTTACTGTTGATATCTGTATTAAAGATCTTTGTCAGGCTTTTGGCTTCCATTGCATTTACGGCATCCGTAATGGAAAAATCGAGATTGTGTAAAATATAAACTACGCATACGATCAGACCGGCAATCATCAGGAATGTTTGCAACGTATCTGTATAAACGATCGTTTTAACCCCTCCTTCAAAAGTGTATAATAAGATCATCAATAATACAACTGCGGCAGATACCCAGAAAGGTATATTCAATTGCGCTAAAATAAAAATGTGCAGAATATTTATAACGAGATACAACCTTGCCGTGGCTCCTACTGTTCTTGAAAGTATAAAAAAGGAAGCTCCTGTTTTATAAGCCCATTCACCAAAGCGTTGCTTCAAATAATTATAAATTGACGTTAGGTTCATTTTATAATACAACGGAAGCAATACAAAAGTGATGACCAGGTACCCAAGTAAATATCCAATAACAACCTGAAAATACCCCATGGCGTAAGGCATACCGCTCATTTTACCAATATTCCCTACACTTCCCGGAACACTGACAAAGGTTACCCCACTGAGGGAAGTACCAATCATTCCAAAAGCCACTAACTTCCAGTTGGAATTCTTATTGCCAATAAAAAAAGAATCGTTGTTTGAATTGCGGCTGGTAATCCAGGCAACCACAAAAAGCAAAATAAAATATCCCAATACGAAGGATAATAACAGGTATGGCGACATAGAAATTGTTTATTAGCAGTTCTAAAACATAGTATGCAGCTTTTCTAAGATACAGTATCTGAGAAAAATTTTTCGGAACAAATCATGCTTTTAGAACATACTTAATGTAAAAATAAGATTGAAAATATAAAAAATCTTTGTGTCTTTGCTCATAAATAATTATTAAACCGCATGTTAATAAAATCAGTAGCCATTTTCTGTGGCAGTAAAAAAGGCATCAACCCATTATTTGAAGTGCATACGAGAGAACTGGGACACTTATTGGCGGGCAATAATATATCCGTAATTTATGGTGGCGGAAGTAAAGGATTGATGGCAACCATTGCCAATGCAACACTGGAAAAAAATGGCAATGTTACCGGAATCATTCCAAAGGTACTGGTAGAATGGGAACAGCAACACGAAGGTTTAACAGAACTGATCGTTGTAGATACCATGCATACACGCAAACAATTGCTGTATGATAAATGCGATGCGGCCATCGTGTTACCGGGTGGTTATGGCACGCTGGATGAGGTTTTTGAAATGCTTACCTGGAATCAGCTTAATATCCATGATAAAAAAATATTCTTTCTCAACTCAGATGGATATTACGACCATTTGATCGCTCATATCCTGCGAATGGAGGAAGAAAGTTTTTTGTACGATCATCCTGATAAAAAAATGACGGTCCTGAATGAACCGTCTGACCTGCTGAAATATTTATGAACGGATTACCTCCTTCCCTGAAATAAAGCAATATTGTATCCGGCACGAATAATGGGTACCGATCTGTTTAAATTATCTCTATACGGTGAATTTTCATTCTTCAATAAATCCCAGGATATTGAAAAATAATAAAAACTATTATTGTCTTCATCCCTTCCTCCTGCATACCCTGCACCAACCAGAAAACTATTGGCATCAAAATGTATGATGTCTTGGCTATAGCCTGAATTATTTGCCGGTATATATTTTTGTCTGATAAAATTATGTTCAAATTGAGCCTGGGCAAATAAAAATTTTAATGGATAGATCCTGATAAAACTACCAGGCCCATAAAGTGTTTGTCTTACTTTATCCCCGGGTATAAAATAGTCGCGTTGCGAAGTATACAAAAAATTAAATGACACCGCTACATCAACGAATTTATTAATGCTATATCCAAAATAAGGGCTTGCTCCCAATGTTGTAACCGAATTACCAAAAGCCAATGTAAGGTCTCCACCGGTAAATAAATTCTCTTTTTTAAATCCGCTTTCAGCAGATTTTTTCTTTTCCTGTGCAATTGCATTCAAAGTAAAAAAAGAAACCCAGATCATGATCAATAACTTCTTCATATAATTCCTTTTATTAAATTTTTCAGTCAAAAATTTTACCACTGTTTAAAATATTATTTGGGTCGAATGTTCTTTTAATGCCTCTCATAAGCTCCAGAGATGCTTCGCTAAACACAATATCCATATATGCTTTTTGTATCAGGCCGATGCCATGTTCCCCGCTGATAGTACCCCCCAAAGAATACACCAGTTTAAATAATGCCTTTAAAGCAGGTATCACATCCGGATTATCCAGACTGTAAATACTGCCTTCCTTTTTTATCCGGATGTGCAAATTCCCATCACCGGCATGCCCGTAACAAACTGCTTTAAAATCATATTCAATGCCCAATGCTTTAACACCTCTTATCAATGCAGGCAACGCTGCCCTTGGCACTACGGTATCTTCTTCGATGGTATACCCGGCAAGTTTAACTGCTTCGGCTACCCGTCTACGTAACTTCCACAATGCTTCTTTCTGCTGAGCGTCTTCGGCAAAAAATATTTCACCGCAATCAAAATCAGTTAACAAATCCGAAATCGCTTCCATCTCACCCATGAGCGTTTCCAGATGATTTCCATCCACTTCTATGATCAGGTGAGCAGCAACATCTTCTGTAACCGGAACCGCATTGCTTTCTACGAATTTGCTTACGATCTTCAAAGCATCTATCTCAACCAGTTCCAAAGCACTTGGTGTAAACCCTGCTCTGAATATGGCGCTTACTGCAGCACCTGCTTTTTCAAGGTCGGTAAATGGTACCAGCATCAACAGATCGAATTTTGGATGAGGCAACAGTTTTAAAACTATTTTGGTTACCAGACCCAGCGTTCCTTCACTGCCAACCATCAGTTGGGTTAAATTATATCCGGTTGAATTTTTAAGCACATTTGCGCCTGTCCAGATAATGTCTCCGTTAGGTAAAACAACTTCGAGATTCAAAACATAATCCTTTACAACACCATATTTTACTGCTTTGGGGCCACCGCTGTTTTCTGCAATATTGCCACCGATAAAACAACTTCCCCTGCTGCTGGGATCAGGTGGATAAAATAAACCCTTTTCTTTCACTGCATTTTGCAATACTTCTGTGATCACGCCGGGCTCTGTGGTAACTTGCAGATTGCGTTCATCAATTTCTATGATGGAATTCATCCTTTCAAAAGATATGAGAACACCTCCTTTATTTGCCAGTGCACCTCCGCTTAAACCGGTGCCGGCACCCCGGGGTGTGACAGGAATTCTATGCGCATTACAAATCTTCATCACTGCACTGATCTCTGCCGTTGTTCTGGGTTTGATAACGATATCTGGCAAAAAATGCAGGTTTTCAGTTTCATCATGCGCATAATGATTCAGGCTTTCTTCATCAGTAAACACATAAACTTCACCTGCAATTTTTTTAAATTCAGCCAGATGATTCAGGAAATGTATTTTTTCTACTGCGGATACAGGCATGTAAATGTCTTTATGCAAAAATCGTAAAAAGATTTTAAAACTTCGGGCAAAACGATTGCCTGTCAACATTGTCGGGATAAAAACCGTTTTTAATCAGGTTAAACTCACTGGCACCACGGTAATTATTAAAACTATTTAATGGAGAGGCAGTTACATCATAGCTGAATGTAAACTTGAAATTGCTCAGCTGAAAACCGATCATGGGAATAAAAGCTTCTTTATATCGGTAATACAATCCCACGATGAGCTGCTTTTCACCATACTCGGATAAATTATAATTTGCATTCAGCCCTCCCACCAATTCAGTTGATTTAGCCTGTGTTGTAAAATAAATATTTGGATTGATGATCACTTTCGGATGCACTTTTAAAATGGCATTGATAAAACCGATATGCCGCATGGGTATGATCGCAGTTGCAGAATTGTCACCGAAAAAACTTTCTTTTGGCCGGTTAACGTGGTGGATCGAGTAACCGGCATTGATATAAATATCTTCCTGGGGGAAAAAAGCATAATTCAATCCGGCCTGCATATCAAAATAACTCACATTGGTATTTACCAGACCGTTCAATGCTTCAGATGGCAAATTTCCATCAAAGAATTTACCATCAAACTGATCGGGAAATTTAAGGCTGGAACGATCGATCCGTTTATTTGCCCATCCAAGATTAAAACCGGCACTCAATAAACTGCTGTTTCCAAGCATCTGGTGATAGGCAAGTGATCCATAGATCTTTGTTGATTTTAAACTACCACTGCCGGCTTCATCACTTAAGATCAATGCACCCAATCCCAGCCAGCCATTCTCCAGGGTATTTCTGAATAATTGTGCATCGCCAAAAGCACTGATTGTTTTATAGGGAACCGACATAATATTACTCCACTGATTGCGGTAATGTACACCTAACCGGTAATCTGCATCCGGTATGAATCCGGTATTGGCCGGATTTGTGCTGAGCGGGGAATTAAAAAACTGGGAAAAATGAAGATCCTGTCCATGAGTTCCTTCAAAGAACATGCAAATGATCGATGTAAATAATATGGCCTTGATTTTTATCATTTATTTTAATAAAGTTATATCCCCTGTTTTTCTTAATTTTTTTCCATCTGTAAATTCTACATCCAGCGTATATGCATAAACATCCATTGGCTGCAGTTTTCCTTTATACGTTCCATCCCAACCCACTTTAGTATTGGTAGACTGAAATACTATTTCTCCCCATCTGTTATAAATTTTCCAATCCATTTTTCCAATTCCAAATCCCCTTACTGAAATAAAACCATTTATGCCAAATTTCCCCGGTGTAAATGCATTGGGTACATCCAGCAGGGGCAATACGATCACATCAACGCGTAACCGAAAAGTATCGGTACAGTTAAATGCATTGTAAGCAATCAACTCGGCCGTATATGAACCAGTGGCATTGTACTGGTGTTTTGGATCAACAATTGTTGAGCTTTCTCCATCGCCAAAATTCCACAGAAAATGGGTTGCATCCGCAGAAGACATATTTGTAAAATTGACGGGGACATTTGCCAGCGGCGGGTTTGGCGACCAACGGAATAAAGCGGTAGGTTTGGCAACAACCGTAATGGTAAAATAAGCGGATGTATCAATTTTATTACATGTATTGGTATCAATTGCGATCAATCTGACATTATATGTACCCGGATTTGCATACAGATGTGTTGGGTTTACATCGGCAGAGCTGGTTCCATCTCCAAATTCCCATTTAAAATCTGTACCTGCAAGAGATGTATTTTCAAAAACTGCATTGTAAGCTACACAGCCTGTTGGGGCTGTTATAAATATAGCCTTCACCAGTGGATTTAACCTGATCGTTTTTTCAATTGAATCGGGAGAATTACAAAATGTTGTGTCAATGACGATCAGCTTTACAATGTAAACACCCGGCAAGGCATATGTATGTGTACGTGCAGGGGTAAGCGCTGCATTTTCACGGGGGGAATTATCTCCGTAATCCCAATAAAAAGCCCGGTTGCTGAAACTGCCGAAAGTTGCTGTGGAAGTATTGGTAAACTGCATGGTCAGGCTTTCACAAGGCAATAATTTTTGTGAAAGAAAATTAAGATTCGCAACATTATTACCCACTTTAATGGTCTTATACGCAGTATCCCTGATATTGCAGGTTGAACTGTCTTCTGCAATCATCATGACTGTAAAAGTACCTACATTGTTGAAAGTATGGGATAAACCAAATGCAGTTGTAATCTGAACCGGAGTTCCATCGCCAAAATTCCAATAGAATTTTTTTCCTTTCTGCAGGGTATCCATAAAATCAACTGTTAAAGGCACACAACCGGTTGTATCATTGATCACTGCATTTATGGATGCCTGTAATCCTGCACCTACACCGGAGAAATTCATTTCAATTTTTACGGCTGCCTCATTACAATTGCTGCTTCCATTGCCGGGCGACCATGATCCCGGAGTTGTTGGAAAGACTGCCCCACCGCCGCAATTAGCGCACATTGCCTGGTAGATCACACCATTGTCATCAAATCGGCTTGTTCCGCCATCAACATGATCCCCCACTCCGTTAAACTGCCCATAATGTGAGCCAAATAACTGACTCTGCGCATTTTTTTCCAACACAAAAAAGTAAAAATCAGCCCCATCCGCAGCAGGTATTCCCTGTAATGGATTTACTTCTGGCATGCCTGCAGTAGTTCCGGTAGAATATTTTTGTTGCACATTGATCCCCCCACCCCAACCAGATACATAAACATTCTGACAGCGATCAACAAGAAAAGCAATGGGAGAAATATTTGGAACAGAGGTATTGCTGCCAAAAACAGTAGAATATACAAAAGCCGAAAGATCGGGTTTTAGCTTACAGATAAATTGTTTGGTTCCCGGGTTACTGAAATTTGCATTTATCACCGGCCAGTTTCCGGTTGTTGTTCCCATAACATATGGGAAACCAAGTTTATCAAATTTTAATCCATACAACATATCTATACCACTGGTACCCATGTAAGTGGTTTTAATAATGGCTGAACCATTACTCTGAATTTCGGTAACAAACCCATCAGTTAAGCCGCCCTGAAATGTACTATTGATCGTGTTGGTTTTATCTCCGGGTAAATTAGTACTTGTTGTGGATCCGCCAACATAAATATTACCGGTTAACGGATTGACACTTGTAACAAAACAGGCATCATCACCCGATCCGCCAAAAAAAGTCCCAAACAATAAACCGGAAAGATTAGAATTAAATTTCAAAATAACGCCGTCCTGCAATCCGCCTCCAAAAGTTGATTGAATAGGATTATTCGGAGTAACCGGAAAATTTGTTGATTGTGTACAGGAAGACAGAATAATGTTTTTAGATGCATCAAGAATTACTTCACTGCGGGCATCATCACCATAATTTCTGCGTATACTAACGGCACCCAATGTCCCATTGTATTTTGGTCGGATATTTACCCCGTCATTTCCTCCACCTCCAATCCTTACAGATCCCACTATTGCAGAACCGGAAGGATGAAATTTTGTAATGACTATATCATACCCCCCTCCTGTTCCAATGAGAGGGGTTGTAACCGGATAATTTACAGAAAATGTTCTGCCGGCAACAATTAAGCTGCCATCTGTATCAACGATCATACTATGTGGTTGTTCGTTTCCGCTTCCACCAAGATAAGTTGCATAGATCCTGTTGCTCCCATTGGCAGAGAATTTAAAAATGGCAATATCATAACCGGGAAATGCATCCTCAACAGCACCTCCGTTATAGGTTGTATTGAATGCTCCGGCCGAAACGGGATACCCTGAACCAAAAGTAATACCCCCTGCATAAAAACTACCATCAGGGCCCGGAGTTGCAGTATATCCCCAGTTATCTGCGGTTCCACCGGTAAATGTTGAAAAAATAATAGAGGGATCAATTATTAATGTTCCTTTTGAATTGTAATTCTTCAGCTGAAAGGTAACCACATTATTTTTCACAACATATTTACAATCCAATTCCTGTCTCTGCCCGGATGCTGTTTGATAACTATAAGGATATAATTCTTTTACTACTCCAACAGGTGTAACAATATTCAGCTCCTTGTCTTTTACAAAAATATCAGAAGGGCCATCGTATTGCATGGCAATTGCTGAAACGTTTCCTCCGGGGTGTACAATAAAATCATATTTAAGTTTTCCTGCGTTGCTGTAATAACGTACATCAATACCCGGATAAACATCTTTATATGTAATCGCCTGGTATAATTTACAGTTACCCGCCCACGCAGCTGGATCATTTCCTATAAAATAGTTATTGTAAGTGGGTAATTCTTTATCGGGGTAAGATTGAATTTTTGCAGATGCGCCCAGGAATTTTACTTTATACGCAAAAGAATGAAAAATAAACGGTTGAGAAGCCCTTTCCTTATTGGAAATGTGTCCGTGTGCTATTTCAGACAATGCCTGCACATCATTTGGTTCGTGCATTAAAACGGTGAATCCGTTATTCTCAATAAAAAAGGATCCAGTGTTAAAGTCTCCCCTGTATTGTACTTTGCTGTTCCACTGACCTTTATTTTCTACAAACTCCATTTGAGCCATTGCATGCCCCATAGAAAAGAACATCACTAAAAAAAACAAAAAGTTAGCCAATATAATTCTCTTTATGATCAATCGTTTATTTTTTACAATTTACTTATTAATAACGAAAATTCTCATGATTAGTTTGCCTTTGAATTGGCTTTTTTTCAACCTTTAACAAATTATCTTTTTATGCAATTTTACTCCACAATGTTTTACCCCTCTGTTGTTGTAAAAAATGTTTAAGCACTGTATTCTCAGGTAAAATGATTTCAGGATCGATTTTTAAAATATTTTCTACGGTATTTCTTGCAGCTTCGAGCATCGTTTTGTCATGGACTATACTTGCCAGTTTGAAGTTTAAAACCCCGCTTTGTTTTGTCCCTTCTAATTCCCCGGGGCCACGGATCTCCAGGTCTTTTTCAGCTATCCTGAAACCATCATTTGTACCAACCATAATTTTCAGTCTTTCGCGGGCATCGTTGGATAGTTTTTGACCGGATAACAGAACACAAAAACTTTGCTCTGCACCCCTGCCAACCCTGCCTCTTAACTGATGTAGCTGTGAAAGTCCGAATTTTTCAGCACTTTCAATAACCATAACAGAAGCATTTGGAACATTTACGCCCACTTCTATTACAGTAGTCCCCACCAGTATTTGAGTATCTCCCTGAACGAAACGCTGCATATTGGTTTCTTTTTGATCCGGTTTTTGTTTGCCGTGAACCATACTGATCCAATAAGCCGGTTCGGGAAAAAATGATTTTACCTCTTCATATCCTTTCATCAGATTTTCATAATCCAGTTTACTGCTTTCTTCTATCAGAGGATAAATGATATAAGCCTGTCTGCCTAAACTGATCTGTTCTTTAATAAAATCCATCACTTGTGGTCTGGCCGTTTCATTTCGGTGCACCGTAGTAATTGGTTTTCTTCCGGGTGGCAATTCATCGATCACACTATAATCCAGATCGCCGTATGCGGTCATCGCCAATGTCCGGGGAATGGGTGTTGCTGTCATAACGAGAATATGCGGTGGTGTTGTATTTTTTTTCCACAACAATGACCGTTGTGCCACACCAAATTTATGTTGCTCATCTACCACCGCCAATCCCAGATTTTTAAATACAACCTTGTCTTCTATGATCGCATGCGTACCGATCAGAATATTCAAAGACCCGTCTTCACAGGCTTGTAAAATTGGCTTTCGGTTTTTGGCCGAAGTTGATCCGGAGAGTAAACTAACGGTTACCGGCAACCCTTTTACAAATTCGCTGATGCTGTTTAAATGTTGCTGTGCAAGGATCTCAGTTGGAGCCATCAGTACAGACTGGTAACCATTGTCAGCCGCAAGCAACATACACAATAAGGCCACCATGGTTTTTCCACTGCCCACATCACCCTGTAAGAGGCGATTCATCTGGTGACCGCTGCCCGTATCCCTGCGAATCTCTTTTAGTACGTTTTTTTGGGCGCCTGTTAATTCAAACGGAAGATTGTGCTGATAGAATCCATTGAACAATTCCCCTACTTTTTCAAAGGGCAACCCCTTACTGAAGCGTTGCCTGTTTAGCTTTAATAACTGGATCCGTAATTGTGCAATAAAAAATTCTTCGAATTTCAGGCGCCGGAGGGCATGCTGGTAATGTTGAGCAGAAGCAGGAAAATGAATATGTTTAAACGCGTCGTATCGTTTTATTAATTTAAATTTTTCTATTACTGATTCCGGAAGTATTTCGGGCAGGTCTTTTTCAGAAATTTTTTGTAGTAATTCAAAAGTCAATTTGCCAATGGCCTTCCCATTCAGCCATTTTGCTTTTAATTTCTCCGTTGACGGGTAAATGGGTTCCAGTTTTGCTTTACCCGCTATTTTTTGGGGAACATAATTTTCAATCTCCGGATGTACTATTTGCGGCTTTCCCGAAAAAAATCCCAGTTTTCCAAAAATGAGATATTCCTGACCCGATTCCAGCATTTTTTCTACCCAGTTGATCCCCTGAAACCAAACCAATTCAATAATACCTGTTTCATCTTTTAATTGAGCAACCAAACGCTTACTTCTTTTTTCTCCCAGCAATTCCATCGACAACAATTTGCCGGTAACCTGGGCATATTCGGTGTCATACTTTAGGTTTGCGATCTTATCCATCCTGGATTTATCTACATGTCGGATGGGGTAATGTTCCAAAAGATCTTTAAAGCTAAAAATCTGTAATTCCTTGCGCAGCAGATCCCCACGCAATGCGCTTACTCCGGTTAAATATTCTACCGGGCTGGATAATATATTTACTATAGCACCGATTGTTTGCTGTTTTTACAACTATAATTCAGCGAAGGAGATTTTAAGTTATTCATTTAAACCCGAAAATGTTCGTGCGTAAATATCTGCTACCCGGTTCTCTTTTTAAAAGACCTGTTTGAAGGTCTGTTAGAGAATCCTTTATTTCCAACGTTTCTGTTTGCGGCCGGATCATATGCAGGAACCTCTCCAAAAGATTCAGGTACAATGGCTTTGGGAACAGGTTTACCCAGCAATTTTTCTATTGTCATCATTTTACGCTGTTCCTTTGTGTTTACCAATGTATAAGCTGTTCCATCTGCAGCGGCTCGTGCCGTTCTTCCAATTCTGTGTACATAATCTTCCCCGTCGTGAGGCACATCAAAATTTATAACGAGATCAATATTATCAATATCAATTCCCCTGCTTAAAATATCTGTTGCAACAAGAATGGGTAAACGCCCGCTTTTAAATTGTATTAATACATCTTCTCTTTTATCCTGATCAAGATCACTGTGTATCTCATCTGCATTTAACTTATTCCTTTTTAGATCTCTGGTAAGCTGTTTCACACTGAGTTTACTGCTGCAGAAAATCAAAACACTTTTGAAATTCCTTTCTTTAAGCAAATGCAAAACCAATGGTATTTTTTGGGTATCATACACAATAAAAGCCTGTTGAATTATTTTTTCAGGAGGCTTGCTGATGGATATATTTACTTCTTCCGGGTTGTGCAGGATCTTTCTCGCCAACTCCCGGATCTTTTGAGGCATAGTAGCCGAAAAAAGCAGATTTTGTCTTTTAGCCGGCAGGTGTTTTGTGATGAACATAATGTCATCGAAAAAACCCATATCCAGCATACGGTCGGCTTCATCCAATACCAGGTATTTCAGGCCATCCAGTTTTACATATCCCATTTTTATATGGGCCATCATTTTTCCCGGAGTACAAACAACCACATCGGCACCCATACTCAGTGCTTTCTTTTCCTGAATAAACGCATTCCCGTCGCCTCCGCCATAAACTGCAATGGAACTTACACTCGTAAAATAGGAAAGCCCTTCCAGGTGCTGGGCAATTTGAATGGCCAGTTCTCTTGTAGGAACAATTATCAGTGCATTGATGGTATGCTGATCGTGCGTTGAGGTAATGATCTTGTTGATCAATGGAAGAAGAAATGCAGCTGTTTTACCGGTACCTGTCTGTGCCGATGCAATGATGTCTTTACCTGCTAAAATATGCGGAATCACTTCCTGTTGTACTGGTGTTGCGTCTTCGTAGCCTGATGCTTCAATTCCTTCCATCAGCCTGCTGTCAAATCCAAAAGTAGAAAAATTCAAGTGCCTTGTTTTATTTACGTGAAGATAACACATTTGGGCTTTTTGTTGGGGAATCTAAATATCAGGTTAAATTCTGAACACTGTTTCAGTCATATTATACGATCATAATATATAAGATGGTCCTTAAAAATCTACAGACAGGTATTAAATCATGCATGCTAAAACCCACTGACGGGGTTTTGTGTAACTTGCACATCAAATGAAAATCATGGTAAAAGTTGGAGAATATAATTTATTAAAAGTATTGCGGACCGTAGATTTTGGTGTTTACCTTGATGATGGTGGAGAAGGCATCCTGTTACCCAAACGATTTGTTCCTACAGGCACTAAAGATGGAGATGAAATCAAAGTTTTTGTTTACCACGATGGAGAAGACAGGATCATTGCAACCACCCAGGAACCAAAAGGCGTTTTAGGGGATATTGTAAAGTTGCGGACCATCAGTGTAACTGAACAGGGCGCTTTTCTGGATTGGGGATTGATGAAGGATATTTTTGTACCGAAATCAAAGCAACAGACTTCGATGCTTCCAAACGGTGAGTACCTGGTAAAAATTTATTTAGATGAACAAACCGGGCGCATAGCCGCTACAGAAAAACTGGAGCATTTTCTGAGTAATGACCAGCTTACGGTTAAAGAACTGGAAGTGGTAGACCTGATCGTATACCGCAGAACAGATATTGGTTATGTAGTGATCATCAACAACCTGCATACCGGTGTTTTACATTTCAATGAAATTTACCGGAACATCACTGCCGGAGATAAATTCAAAGGATTTATCAAAAAGATCTATCCCACAGAAAATAAAATAGATGTATCTGCAGGCAAACCCGGGTATAACAGGGTGGAAGATGAAGTTGAAAAAATTCTCAGACTCCTGAATGAAAACAATGGCTATCTGCCCTATTACGACAAAAGTGATCCGGAAGAGATCTACTCTTTCTTCGGAATGAGTAAAAAAACATTTAAGATGACAATTGGAAATTTATATAAACAACGGGTCATCAGTTTTGAAAAGACCGGGATAAAATTGATTCAGGAATCTTAGAATATCACAAATTGTTTTAGGTGTAAAAAGGATTTGAAAACGATCTATTTTCAATTATATAAAGATGGCGAGAATAAAAGTTGATCTGCATGATATTTATAACAACAGCAAAGCAATAGACAAAGCATTGCAACAGGCATTTGAAGATGCAATTGATAAAAAGATCAAAGAGGTGGAGATTATCCCCGGCAAGGGAAGCGGACAATTGAGAAAAAAAGTGGAACGTTTTTTACAGATGCCGCACATTAAACCCTTATACCACCGCATCGAAAACGACAGCAAGAATTTTGGAAGGCTATTTGTTTATTTTAAGTTTTGATGATGGTGAAACAATTACTTTCCGATACAAAATTTACTAAAAATATAATCCAGTTTGTCTTCATTTGTTACTTCACCGGTTATTTCTCCCAGGTAGTACAGACATTTGCGGATATCCGGAGCAAGCAGGTCGCCGGAAAGTTTATTGTCCAACCCGGTTTTTATTTCCAGCAAAGATTGTTGAATTTGTTCCAAAGCTTCATAATGCCGGGCATTTGTGATGATGGTATTATCAGCAGAAATGGTTTCATTGACCGTGATCCTGTATAAAATATCTTTTAATTCCGATATCCCGATATTGTTTTTTGCAGATATAAAATGCATATCCTTGCCTGGATCAAATTTTGTTTGATAAAATGCTTGCGTATTCAGATCAGCTTTATTACCAACCAGCATAAAATCAATGGAAAATTCATTAAAAATAGCCAGCTGGGTTTTTATTTCGTCCGGAGTTTCTGCATTGGCATCAAAAATATAGATCACCTGATCAGCAGATTTCATTTTTTCTATGCTCTTACCCATCCCGATATTTTCAATGATATCGGTACTGTGTGCACGAATTCCTGCTGTATCTATCAGCCTGAATAAAATACCGTTGATGTTCAGAATCTCTTCGATCGTATCCCTGGTTGTACCTGCAATTTCACTTACGATCGCACGGTTTTCATTCAACAATGTATTCAGTAAAGTAGATTTCCCTGCATTGGGTTTTCCGATTATTGCAACAGTTATTCCGTTTTTTATTACATTCCCCAACTGAAAGGAGGCAATTAATTCATTGGTTGTAATCTGAATTTCATGAATAAGGTCATAAAATTTCTTTCTGTCGGCAAATGCAACATCTTCTTCAGCAAAATCCAGTTCCAGTTCGATCAAAGAAGCAAATTGAATGAGTTGCTCTCTCATGATCTTTAATTTATGAGAAAAACCACCCCGGATATTATGGAGGGCTGTTTTTTGTGATGCTGCTGTATTAGAGGCTATCAGATCTGCTACTGCTTCCGCCTGGGTAAGATCCAGTTTTGCATTTAAAAATGCCCGCTGGGAAAATTCTCCTGCCCTCGCCAATCTGGCTCCTTTGTTTATACAAGCCTGTATGATCTTTTGCTGAATAAACGGGCTGCCGTGACAACTGATCTCAACAACATCTTCACCTGTATAACTCCTGGGGCCTTTGAATAAAGATATAACCACTTCATCCAGTTCGTTTGCATCTTCTTGTAAAATCCCTACATGTATAGTATGTGATTGCAGACTTAAAATATCTTTTGAAGGAAATAGTGCATTGATCAGTGTAAAAGCATTTTTACCACTCAATCTGATTACAGCAATGGCAGCAAGCCCCGGTGCAGTAGAAAGCGCAACGATCGTATCATCCCATCCTGATAATTTATTTATCATGTACAAATATACAAATCGTTGAAAGCAATATTTACCATGAAGCTGTAATTTAAATTTATAAAAAAACCTTCCGAAAAATCGGAAGGTTTATATGATTGAAAAGTCAAATCAAATTACTGTTCTGAAACAACAAATGTGATCGGTTGTCTGCGGTACGCATTTACATTACGGCCATTCTGCAAAGCTGGTTTCCATGATGGTCCTTTTTTAATGATCTTAATCGCTTCTGCTTCCATTCCGTAACCATGTTTGGTTTCTGCCTGAACATCACTTATACTTCCATCCCTGCTAACAATAAACCGTACAATAACCTGATAGGTACCTTCCGGCGCACCATAATCAATTGGTGTATTTGCATCCAGGTTATTTTTCAGATAACGTATCCATGCTGCATCTCCACCCGGAAATTGCGCTTCTACTTCCACCTTATTAAAGACCTTGTTTTCATCATCGGCTTTTTTAGGGACTTCTACAACCTGTGTACCCTTATCTTCAACCGGAGCCTGTACAATAGCAACTTTATTATCACTTTCAACTGTTTTTGTACTGATCACCTGATCTTCCTTTATTTCCTGAATTTTTTCTTCCGGTTTCACTTCCTCATCCTTTACAATTTTGGGAGGAGTAAATTTAACCTGGTTTACTTCCGGTGGAGGTGGTGGTACGGGTGGTGG
>JBBKWV010000239.1:0-14689 GCA_037969135.1 Ferruginibacter sp. | reverse complement strand
CTGGGGATCAAAGCTATATTTCCGGACCTGTGAAAATCTGCAATTTCAGTGGGATCAATTTTGCCGAATATTACCACCCTTTCCGGATCGTTTAATCCGGACTGCCATTTTTTTACCATCGGGATATCTGCATCGGGGCCGGCAAATAAAAGTTTTATATCTTTTCCTTTATATGCTGCGTCGAGCATTGACCATGCTTTCATCAGATTTAATCCTCCTTTTGTATTTCGGCCATGCGTAAACGTTGTATAGTCAGGCAACCCGCCAAGGAAATAAAAAATCGACTCATTTGCAGTATTATCCGCCGGGGAAAACTTCGTTGTATCAACACCCCGGTAAATGACTTTTGCATCAGGATGTTCGTCAAATAATTCATTGAATCTTTTCTCCAAAGCAAGACTGTTAAATGAAACGGCATCCAGACTTAGCTTCCAGTGCTTCATCCAGCTTTTTTTATAAAACTGAACCAGGTCCTGATTGAGATCGCCACCAATAAACTGGGCAAGCAGTTTAAAGGAAAATTTCTTTTTTAACCAGGAGGCGAAAATACTGAGGTTCCCATCACTTGCATGAACAATATCGGCTTTCTTTAAATATGAGCGGAGAAATAGAAGTGAGAAAAAATAAAATATCCTGTTGTTGAAATAATACATTTTATTTTCCAGTACAGGGCTATAAGGTACACAGAGAATGACCCTTGTAAAACCGTCTTCCGGTATTACTGCACAAAATTTCCTTCCGGGTTTATAAATCCTGTATTGTATTACGGTGAGGTTTACATGATTTTTTAATGCATTGGCTGCACGCTGGTTAAATATGCCATGCGAAGGATTATCAGGCGTTGGATAACCACCGGCAAGGTATATTACATTTAATAATTTATTATTCAACTTAGTTTTTTCTTAATTTTTGCTTTAACCATCACTGATGCAGCCCTCATTCTTTTTGAGGAAGAATTTGCATACCCCGCAAATTTGCCGGCATATGTTTCCAGTTTCTTATCCCCTGATATTGCAGCGAGTGCCTGCAATTGACAAATGTGCAGATTATGGTACATGGCACTTGCAATGTACAATGGTTTATCTAACCAATACCAGCTCCAATAGCCATTATCAAAGTACTCAATGGCGTTGATCACAGAAAGTATCCCATTCTCCAAATAATCTAAAACCCATTCATCGCCCGAAATTTTTGCCAGATCGGCCAGGCCAAACAATGCATAAATATGTCCGTTTAAAATCTTTTTTCCTCCCTCGAGATACCAGGTTGTATTGTTTCTCTCCAGTTTTCCCCTTACTCCATCGGGGCCGTAATCATACCCGAATGGAATGGCCATTTTCAAGGCTGCTTCGAGATAACCTTTATTCTGCGTAAGACAAAATGCACGGCAAAGTACACTGATACTTTCGCCCTGGTTCATTGCACATGGAACACCGTTGTCTCTTTCGTCACTGTCATAATCCAGCAACATCAGTGAACCATTATCCCTTTTCTCACACATGCCGATGAGGTAATCAGCCACTTTAATTACATGATTGGCGTGTTCCTGTTTTCCGGAAAGGAGAAATTCTTCCCAATGGGCAAATGCAAATGAACACATACCGGTACAAAAATGAACCAGTTTACCGGCTTTTGACGGGAACATGGGTAATCCCTCCGTATCAAAATCCAAATAATGTCCCTGGTACAAGCGATCTCTGAATGAAAGGGGATAATAAGAAATAGCATATTTACTGCTGCTATCCGGATCTGTTAGTTTCCAGTAATCCGGGTTTCCCACCCAATACATTTTAAATTTTGCTAAAAAATCTTTCATAAATATTTTCCCGGATATTAATTTACTTCCAGGCGTTCTTGTTTTTCAAGGTAATGTAAAAAATATGCCAGGCTTAAATATACCGGCATGATATCCGGTCTTGATGTAATTATTTTTACATCCACCGGTAAATTGAATTGTTTAATAAAATGTACAGATTCAGCGAAAACTGGATATTTATCCAGATAAAGCGTAAAATCTTTATTGCCGGCCATTTCCGCTTTTTTATTTAATTTTTTCTGATACATACGGGTGGGAGTTAATTCCTTTAGTATGTATTTTAATTTCTTTTTAAGCGGTTCACCTTCTGAAAAACTGTAACCATACCCGGTTTGAACAGAAGCAAGTTCAGGATCCATTTTACGGATCATGGCCTGCTGAAAATCAAATGAGATGCCCAGATGAGATAAAGCCTTGTACGAAGTTCTGGTCAGTTGCCTGTCGATAAAAGGAGTAATAAAATGCCCCAATGCATTTTCTGCATTGGTACGACCCCCCATCAGACTCGCCACATATACTTCGTTGTAATATTTCTGAATATGCTTTCTTGAAATATTTTTTGTGTTGCTATCTAGTCCAAGCTTCTTGAGCAGTTTAATTTTCAAATACTCAAAATATTCATTTTCAAATTGTGTATCTGTAAAACATTCACCGGAAAGCTGGTATGCCAAAGCATAACGGGTAAAATAACCGGTACTCCAGTTCGGCAATTCCATATGCCATTCATTTCTGTATTGTTCTCCACCGATTCCATTAATACCGAGTTTCTTGTCTCCAAGTATCTCTGTGCGGTGTTCGATGGTATGGTAATCCTCCATCAGGAAACAATGCATCCGGATATGTCCATCATAAAAGAATAAAGATTTTTTCAGTGTCTCTTTCAGTTGTTCATTCGTTTTATCCAACTGGTGTTTCCCTTCTACAATTTTTAATGCAAGTCCGGCTTTATCTGCTACTTTTTCAGCAATGGTTAATTCCAGGTCTTTGGTTTTGCGCCAGAATGAATGGATCTGAAAGTTTTTGAAATATTTTTTTATCTGGATTAGCATCATACGGCTGTCATGCCCGGCCGTTAGTCCCGAGTCTACACCATAATTATTTCCAAAATGCTGAATATCACTGAAAAAATGGTCTATTGCTGCTATTTGTTCATCTACTGATTCTTTAAAACCAACTTTCTTTTCTGTTGCAGGAAAATCCATTAATACTGTATCCCTGATTATTTTTATATTTCCAATTTTGTCTGTAAGGCTGATCTCCAGCCTGTTGATCTCGTTGAATAACGTATCAGGACCGATCTGTCTGCCTGAAGTGATCACTTCAGTAGCTGCAAATTTATTCAGTGTAAGTTTTTGTCTGAGTCCAAAGATCAGTGCCATAAATGAGCTGGATATACTCTGAGTTTTTTTATCAAAATATACATTTGCAATACCCGCCTGGTCTGTTAACAGCTGAAGATCCATTCCATTTGAAGAAAAGATCAATGAATAACTGCCCCTGATGTTATTAAAATCAAAAGAATCATTCAACAGGTCATTCAATATCGATTCCAGGCTTTCCTTCAGGTTATGAGATCCTTTGTAGATGGCAGTTCCGGCACTAACCAATAATGCATTACCCTTTACAGCAAAATGATCTTCCTCAGACCTGATCTTTTTCCAGTTCCACAATTTCCAGTCTCCAATACTGAATGCAACCGGCGGTTTTAAACCCATCGTTTCAAAAACACGGAATGCGGCTTCAGCATCAAAATCATCATTGCCTTTTTTTACCAGCAAAAAAGCACCCATTATATTACTTTATGAAATTTCATGAATTTTTTTATTTGCGGATTTGTATTAAATCCACCATGCAGCTGGTGTACTTTAAAACAAGGGCCGTTGTTTCCTTCGAGTAAAACAAAACCCTTTTCATTTTCAACTACGATCAGGTCCCAACCAATGATCTTCAGAAAAGAAACTGAATTGGCAACTTCCAGCATGGTCTCTTTTATTTTTTCCCAATGTGGAATCACAGCGCCCTCGATTGGCTCATTGGTTTCGGGATGATGTGTATACCAGACCTTTTCACTTTCGGTAGGAATGATATAAGATCCTTTTCCCAAAATCCCTTTATCAATATCAATGTTTACTGTTATTCCGCCAACCGCGAAATTATCTACCGGAAAAGAATGCTTTGTTCCGATACGTTGAACTGCATGGGCAATAAACGCTTTATTTGTCTCGGGGTCGATCATGGTGAGAAAACGGATGGTATTGGTTGTGGCAGGATAAAAACGTTTTGAATAATCTGCCTGGTAAACCATCGGGCAAACAATATTAAAATCCAGTTCAGATGCATAGTGAACAAATTCCTCCTTGTTTTTTAATATGCCGTTGATATAAATCTTATCGTTACTTTCCGGTGCATTCTTAAAAACATTTACTTTACCGCCCCGGGAACCCCCAATTGGTTTAATAATGATATCTGCAGTGGTTTTAATATAATTCCATACATCATCAAATGAATTCATAACAGTTTCGGCTGACTGCTTAACAAGTTTTCCATTATTGATGAATGCAAAATTTTCTGCAACCGGACAAAAATTCTTAAAAAATAAAGGGAAGATCACCTTATCATCTACGTAAATGGAAACGATCTTTTTATTTATTTTAGATGCAATTAAATTTTCCTGGTAATCAGAAACATATTCTGCAGGTTTATTCTTTTTGAGATAAAATTCATAACGATACCATGAAGCGCTGAAAAAACCTTTACTCCACATGCCAAGCCTGGCCAAAAAAGGCATGGCTGTTAATGTATTTAATTCCCTGATCCAGAATTTGGTATACGTAACCAGCCAGCCATAATGTTTTACAATATTTTCAGTGAGTTTCATTTCTGTAAATTATTTACCATCAATCTATGTTTTCCGGAACCGGATTTCATAAACTCACCGGTTCTTATCAAATTTATGTTGAATTCTTTTCCCAGCCTTTGCTGAAATACATTTACCAGATGATTTGTATCTGCCTCATCGAGGTCATTTAAAAAAGGTTCATACCTGAAATCAATTGTATCCTGTTTTTCCTGGATCAACTGATATCTTTTTATTTTTTCTGAAAGCCCGGTTATCTGCATGGTCTGTGTTGCCAGAATAGAAGAAACGAAGCTGCCATCTTCCTTGATAAACATATCTGCCGAACGGCCGCTCAACTCTTCAATCTCTGTATATTTAGATCCCTGTTTTAATATTCCGGTATCGCCATTCAGGTAACGTATCAACGGAGTGCGGTAGTTATAAAGAGAAGTAATTAAAAAGCTATTGTCCATTCCCGTTTGAGGATACCTGATCGTTTCCATATGAACAATTTCATCCGGAACAATATAGGCACCGCCCATTTTTGTTTGAAATCCCAGGCAATTTACTTCAGCACATCCGAAAAAACCTTTTACTTCACAGCCAAACACTTCACTCATAAAAGCGGCCTGGTCGATGGGCAACTGTTCAGCAGTAGTGAATACCCCGTTTATCTGAAGCCCTTTGTAATTTAATTCTTTGGCATAAGTGGCCAGCGTATATAAACTGGAAACATATCCCTGCAAGTGTGTTCTTCCTTTTGCTTTTATGGTATCCAGATATTGCCGGGCATTTTCTTTTTGCAAACTGAAAGCCGGCATAAACAACTCATTGGAAACCCATTTTTTGATCTTGTTTTTCAAAGTAGGTGAATTGTTGCCACCCAGACTTCCACCAAAGAATTTCACCATCGGTTGGCCCGGAGAATATCCCATCCAGTTTAAACCCCGGTAATAAAAATAAAGATCATTTATCCTTGCCTGTTTGTCAATTTCAATTTTGATCGGTTCGCCGGTAGTTCCTCCTGAATTTCTTGTAATGCATTCCTCATACGGAATGTTTACAGATAACATTTTTTCCCTGAACAATTTGATATTGTCCTTAGTAAGTAATGGGAATTTTTTGATATCTGAAATGTCTTTAAAATCATTGGGCCCATAGCCATGTTGCAATAATATCTCTTTATAATACAGGCTGTTTTCAAAAACCTGTTTAACCAGATTTAAGAAAGCTTCATTCTTTAAAGTTTCTATCCCAGCCCTGTCTGTATTGTTTCCTTTTTCAATTAACCGGTGGGCAGCACGCACTTCTCCCCTCATTAATTTTTCGAAGAACAAAGCCGAATCAAATAAGAATTTCATTACAGGTGTTTATAATAAAAGGCTTCCAGATTTGTTAATGCCCGTTCAAAATTATGTATTTCCAACACAGCTTTACGTGCATTTTTTGTGTATTCCAATAACTGCTGCTTATCTTTTAGAAGCCGGATCGCTTTTACTGCAATATCTTTCGGATCCTGGGAATTAACCACTTCTCCGCAATGATTGTTAATCAATACTTTTCGTACTTCCGGAAAATCTTCCCCAAGCACTGCAAGACCTACATACATATATTCATACAGCCTGTTGGGCAATGTAACCCTGTTATTCAGATTGTCGTTATAAAATACACAACCAACATGTGCAGATGAGATCCGTTTAAAATTCTCGAGCCAGGGTTTCATTCCCTCCGTAATGAGGTGTTTTTCCACAGAAAGTTCTTTTGCCCGCTGCAACAATTCCTGTTCAAATTCTGCCGGCTGAAACCTGCCGACAAATTTCATAATTACATTTGGAATCTCTTTTACGATGTAGGGCAATGCTTCCACTGCTTTCATACAGTTTCTGGCATCGGAATGTGAACCCGAAGTGATGATCGTGGGAAACTCCTCCTTACTAACTGCAAGCTGTACCTGCTCCAGCCTTTTCAGGTAAGGCACATTGTCTACAACCAGCACTGCCGTATTGCTTGAAGCCAGTTTTTTAGCCATTGTTTCCGTTACTACTGTAATTCCATTGTAATAACTGCACAAACGGTTTTCTAATTTTCGGTACCAGCCCACTGCTGACCTTCTTAAGCCAGCAGGCAGCGGCAGTGCATCTACCCTGGCTTCATAATTTTCGTGAATGTCGATAAACACTGCGTGGCCTTTTTTTGCCCAGCTGCGCATCTTCCACATCATATTAGGATTGTAAAAATGATAAATGTCTGCATCGATCTTCTTCATTTCGCGAAATGCTTCACCCGGACCGAACAAATGCTTTTTCAGGCGGCTTCTTTTGGGGATGGCTTTTATCTGTACCCCTTCTGAGACCAAGTCTTTCTCAGCGGGTGCCACATAAATGACTTCATGCCCCAGGGAGGCCAATCCAACTGCAGCCCGCTCAAAAATGCGGTCATCATTCCAGTCGTGCATACTGGTTACAAAACAAATCTTAAGTTTTTTTCCGGTCATTTTTTATCTGATGTGCTGCTCTTAGTAATGAATATTTGATCGAAGCTGATTTTTGCACCCGGTAAACAGGCACCTGAATGCCGCCCATCAACCTGCAAAAAGTTTCCACTCCCTTCAACATACTGCCTTCGAAATCGAATAGCCGGCCTGTCCCCAGAGCAAATTCAATTGCCTGATAAAGCAACAATAAGTTTACTGTTTTCAAAACAGGGTCGGTAACCCTTACAGAAGCGTTTACCAGATTATACACTGCTTTATGGTCGTATGGAAAAAATCCAAAAGCGAGCAAACCATGTTCTTTTGACCGGATAATATATTTTTTGGCCAGTGAATCCGGGGCATTCATCACCAGTTTAGATACCAGTACTGAGTTGGCATCAAAGCCTTTTCTTTCGGCCGTCTGCTGCAATAATTGTTTTAAATCCGTTTCATTGATCTCATACTGTATGGTAATTTCTCCTGAATCCAGCAACAATTGCAATTTCTTTAATTCCCGCAGTTTATTCTTATTCAGATTTGCCAGATAATCTTGCAGGCTTCCTGTTATAACATGTGTAATACTAACGGATGTTTCAAAACCCTTCCAATGATAAGGCAATATGGATTGATGCCCTTTTGGAAGTTTGAAATCAATGTGATTTGCCTTTTTTATTTCATCCAGCAATGCACTGATACAAGTATGCTCTTCCGTTAGTGCATTCGTTTTTTCATCAGATTTAGCAAATAACGGAGAAAAAAACTGGGTATATGGCGGGATATGAAAACCACTTACTCCGTTCTTTTTGGTTTTGATAAGTGCAATACCTGCTTTTATCTCTTCATCAACCCAAATCGTACATATTTCAATATCTGTATCAATTAATTCTAGCCAATCTGTTTTATGAAAAATAGTCCCATCCGGATTATCATCAACAAACCTGTTCCAGATATCAAATTCTTCCCGCTTTAATTTCTTGCTGTAAATTTTCATCTGGTTAATATTCCCTTGTTATGCTCGTATTTGAATTCCTGAGTTTATAAATGTAAACGATAATCAGGCTCAAAACAATCATTTGTAATTGTGTAAACCAGTTTGGATTGCTGAAACCAAAAAAGACTTCTGAAATGAAACACAATAAAATGATCTGGTAAACCCTCAGGTCTCTCGTATTAGCAATCTTGTTTCTTAATTTCATGATCCGGTTAAATACTTTTATATAGATCCATGTATAAATTATTCCTGCAATTATTCCCAGTTGAACAAGTATGTCCAAAAGATCTGTATGTGTAATCTTTCCTCCTGAATATAAATGAAATTGATTGAGGCCTACTCCCAACAAAGGGTTTTCTAGGAAAATTTCCCAGGCCACTAAATATAATCTGAGCCGGGATTCTTCATCCAGGGCAGAAGCTACACTTTCATTTCTTGTAAGCCGGTCGAACAGATAAAAATCGCTGAGAAACTGTTCACCGAGGTATAAAATAAAATTTCCGAATACGAATAACAGGAATAACAGCAGGATGAGCCGCCAGCCGCTGAAATATTTAAAGGCGAAAAAACCGCCCAGGATAAAAACCAGGTTGGCAAAATTGCTCCTGGAAGCTGTGAGCAGGATGGTATAAGAAAGAAAAACAACAGCTGTCCACATCAAAATCTTTAATGCTTTTTTTTCTGTAAACTGTATCATGATCAAAAAAGCAACAACGGCAATTCGGGCATAGTTTGCAGTGCCATTTGCATTTCCGGTAATACCTTCCAACCTGTAAAATTCTTCCGTATCTATAGATGGCGTTTCAACAAAGTATCCCAACAAGCAAACAACGAGGCCTACAAGCCCGATAGTTTTCCATGCCAGTTCCCATTCTTTCACATTGTTTATGGCAAAATAAATAATGATCATTAAAATAAAGTTGGCAACGAATACCTGCAGGTAACGGTAAAAACCGGACTCATCTTCTATGTTTATATAACCTAAAAAAGCAAATGCGATCATACTCAGGTAGAACAGATATTCTATCGGGATCTTTGGCAGGTTCACTATATTAGGCTCAAGGATATAAAAAGCCAATAGAGGGCCAAAACCCCATAATATGATCTGATTCAAAGTTTGAAATCCCTGCCGGCCGTATAATGCCAGAAAAAGAAGCGCAAATAGATAGAGGGATAGAAAAATTGCTTTTTTCGAAATCTTATAATGAAAAACTTTATTCATCCAGTGTACTGATCAGTTTTTGAGCTATCCTATTTGCATTAAAATTAGACAATGCATTTTTAGCATTAATTATTTTTTTCTCATGCTTGTCGTAATCCTGAAGGATATTTTCCAATTCTTTTAATAATACTTTTTCATCCTTTGTTTCGATTACTATTCCACAATCATTTTCCAGAATAAACTGTGCCAGAAAATAATGCCGGGGTCCGTGATATACGATCAGGCTTCCGCTTCCGAGGTATTCGGGTGTTTTTGTACTGAATATGGATGCCAGTTCATCTTCGTGCACTGTACATTCATCTGAAAAATTAAGTGCCAATAATAAAATTTTTGAAGCGCTGAGGTGTTTCAGGTAATCTTTCCTTTCGGGATAAAATACTTTTTGAATGTGATCACCAGTAATGCCAAAGGACTTCAACTGTTCCCTGGTTTTTCCATTTGAAATGGAGAAAGCCATATTCATTTTTGCCAGCACATTGTTTAAACGGATCACCGATTTATAATTGATCTCATACACATCGCCCGACCAATGCGCTCTTTTTTCCTTAAGTCTGCTTCCTTCGAAAGGGAGTTCGGGATAGATATGTTCCCAGGCAACAGATTTAAGGTTGTATTTTTTTTCATACAGTGTTTCCATTCCCCTGCTCATTACGGCAATGGCATGTGCTTTTGAAAAAACACGTTCCTGCACCTGCCTGGCCAGCTCTTTGGATTTGCTAAAATAAGTAGCTTCCACAATCGTATCGTGCAGGTATGGAATAAAAAGAATTTTTCTTTTAATTGCCACAGCTGAACAGATGTCTAACCAATATAAATCGGGAAAACCGATAACAATCCTTGCGGGTTTATACATGCGTATATACAGATTCAGAAAAACAGGGATGGTTATACGCTGTATTTTTGCAATGATGCGGTGAACTTTTGAGGACAGGAACTCAGCACTCAGGTAAATAAAATGCTGCCTCACTTCCTTTGGCACTTCTGCTCTTTTTGCTCCCGGAAAAAAACCCGTGATCACCACAAAACTTTTGGGATCGAAGCAATCCAGCAAATGACGGTGTACAACAGCCGATGCCGTGGGGTTGGGAGGATAGGCAATGGTTAAAAAAAGGGTTTTCCCCTTTTTGAACATCGGAGGTTTTTCAATTTGTTGATGGCTGTTCACAGTTTCAATGCCCCCTTTTTAAAAAACAACAGAAAACCGTTGGCAATCTGCCGCATATCTTTAAAGTAATATAGTGCCAGGCAATATGATGCTATATATGAAACCGAACTGGAAATGGCGGCGCCGATGATTCCGTATTCTTTTATGAAGAGGAAAGCAGTAACCAATCCGATTGCAGCAGAAAATAACTGGATATAGGTATTGATGATAATCTGCTTGGCACCTGCGAAATATTTGGTAAGTATCATGGTGCCGATATAAATTCCCGTTCCTGCCAGATAAATCTGTAATGGAACAACCGCGGGTAAAAACGCTTCCCCATACAGAAAATGTACAATGAATTTTGAAAACAGGATAAAAAATAAGGTGATGAACAAACCGGTCAGCATAAAAAAAGCATGATACTTTGCCGTTAGTGTTTTCCTGTCGGATTCTTTTTCCATCTCGGCGTTCTTATTGAAAAGTATTTGCCGGATAGAACCGGGCAGTATCCAAAGCATTTGACCAATGCTGCCACAAATGGAATACAACCCCAATGATGCAGGAGGAAGAAAATAACTTAGTATCAACTGATCAACCCGGTTGTTGGTGGTAACGGCAATATCGCCGATCCAGCCTTTGATACCATAACTGAATACTTCTTTTACAAATAATTTATTGTAAGGCTTTTTGAGATCGAACACCGTGTATAATTTATTTACATAAAAAACGGTGGCCAGAAAGTTGATGATATTGGAAACCACGATGGCAATGACCACACCAAGAAAATCTAATTTAAAAACAACTACCAGTAAAAAAACGATCAGCGGAGAAACAACAGAGAAAACAATACTCAGTTTATTCGCTTTTGCATACTGTGAATCGGATAACAATATCCGGTGAAAAGATTCCTTCATCATATTCAAAGGAAACGTAAGCAATACAGGCAATAAATACCAGACAGACAACTGGTTTCCCGTTTCACCCAGTAAATTAAAATATTTGAGCAGCAATACAGAAACGATGATGATACCGCTACGCAGCAATGCAATGACGATCACTGATTTGCTGATATCCTTTGCCGCATATTTTTTAGAAGAAACATAATATCCCAGTCCGGCTAAAAAGCCGAATGAGAAAATAGGGACCAGAAAAAAACCCAGAATACCCAGAAAAGTGTATAAGCCACGTAATTCAGGCCCCAGCTCCCTGATGACAAAAATACTCGACAGGAAAATGATCGCCTGTGATACGATACTGGTTCCTAAAAAACCAACAGCATCTTTTATATTTTTAGAGCCTTTTATCCTGTTCAGCATTATTTCGGTATGCTCAATTATTTTTTGGGTGAATATTCAACGATATAAGCATGCATAGAATCTGCGTCGGTGAGGGCAAATTCCTTTTTGTTGGTAAACACCGAATCACTCAAAATAGTTTTATCAAAAACGTAAAATGAAATACCATATTCATCTGACATATTTTTCAAAATGCTGATGTCCTTGTTTGCATAAAATGAATCAAGCTGTTTTTCCATTGACAGAAATTTTTCCTTTTTCTTTACCCCGAAATAATTTGCCCCTTCATTCAAAACAGGCGCATTGATCAACGCATTGAATTTATAACTGGTAGCAAAGGATTCAGATTCATGTTTTTGTAATGCTAACAGCAACAGTTTGTTTTTTTTATTCAGATTATTTATGTCTTGAATGAGTTTCAACTCTTCACTCTTTAAACTCACTTTTTCTTCATTGGTTTCAACACTCCGGTATTTATTGAATTCGTGCAAAACTCCCGGAAGGCTTAATAAAATAAAACAGGCGGAAATAATCAGCAGGAATTTCCTGTTTACATAAATGGATTTTTTGAATCTCATTATCAACACAGAAGCTATCACAATACCCAGTGCTATTATTACCGGCCTTGCGAATGGCTGAACCAATTCTTTGGCAATACGGCTATTGATAAACCCAGTGAAGGCAATGCAAAAAACAAGGGAAAACAACAATATAAAAGGAAACAACCCATTTTTTAACCTAATAGCAATCATCCGTTCTTTACTTTCGTATATACTTCCCAATTTTTCTCCCAGCCACAATCCTGAAAAAAGCCCCAGCGTTCCCTGAATCAATACAAAACCATATTTTATATCATTTTCCCTGCCGGCCATCGGTTCTACAAAAAAGCCCAGCAACAACATAAAGGAGCAAGCCGCCAATAAGATAATGAACTGCATATACCCCAGATGCCTTTCCGTTTTAGATATTAAATAATTCAGCCCGAATACCCGTATGCCTATATACAATAAAAAAAAGATGGTCAGAAAATTTGACCAGGTGCCAAGGTCAAAAATGGGAAGAAAAAAAAGGCTTGTTTGAATACTTTGTTCCGATTTATACAAATAAATGGCTATGCCTATAAGTAAAAAAATAAACGGCGATAATATAAAAAGGATATTTCGCTTTTGTACAAATCTGCTTTCTTCCTTTTGGGGATAGAGTAATATAAAGAAACCCATCAAACAAATACATATTGGCGCTGCGATAAAATTGAGTGAGGCAGTAAAGGAGATCAATGCGGCAACCAACAGGATCTTTACCAAATTAAATTTCACCTTGTGAACCACCTTGTAATTAATAAGGGCGATCACGGGTATCAGGGCGGTAAATATCCAAAGGGAGGAATGGCCGATCAAAAAACCACGCAGGTGTTTCATGCCATGATCTATACGGGGAAAATGAAAGGGCATGTATTCAAAGATGGCAGTAAGCGAACCGATCAGAAAGAATCCGATCAGAGCACCCGCTACCCTGTAGGTTATTTTTTGCCTATTATGTGTTGAAGCAGCAAGGGAAATGATGGAAAAGATGACCGCAACAATGGCGAGTCCGCGAATGATACCGAACAATGAATCTGTGGCAGATAAATGGAATATCCGGGCCACATACCCTGCAAAAGCGTACATGCCATAGTGGTAGTATAATTTTTCAATGCCATACCCGGGGATCGTTATCGGGTAAGTTTCCATTTTTACCCTGTTTACGATGGAAGTATAAACAGTGGCATCGTTGTTCACCCAGGAGATACTGCCATGATGTTCATAACCCTGGATGAGCAAAGTTGGATACAGGTTAAAACCAAGTATCAGCAGAATAATGATTACAATGAAAACATTTATCTGAATGCTGCTACCCGAATACAAATAATTTATGAGCCTGTATATTCCATATCCGGTTGCAGCAAGATAAAAAAGGGTAAAAAAAACAGCACTGATACTAAAGAAAGCGGTGGTAAATGCAATGCCTGATAAAAGAATGAATCCCAATCCAAAAGAATTTATTTCAAAGGACGGGTTGGGGAAAACAGCGTTGTGGAAAGCCTGACCGGCACCATAGATGGCAATCAATGTAACCAAAAAAGCGGCACCGGTAAGCGGGCTCCGGAGAAAAAAAACGGGCAAGCCCAATGAAAGCAGCAAGAGCAGGAAATAAAATAATTTATTTTTCATTCCTTATTGCAGGTATTTCTTTAAGGCATTAACAACAGTCATCTGTAAGTCCATATCCATGGGCACATATAAAGGAATGATGATACTGTTATCGCAAGCGGATTCAGAAACCGGCAAGGAAATATCTGCACATTTTTCTTTATAGGCAGTTTCCCGGTGTGAGGTCATGATTCCTCTGCGGGAAGCGATGCCGTCATCCAGCAACAGTTGCATCAGCTCATTCCGGCCAACCTTAGAACCCGGCTCCAGGTAAATACTATACGACTGGTAATTGGAAATATAACCTTCAACCTCAACGGGTAAACGAATTCCTTTGATATCTTTTAATCCTTCATGGTAATGCAATGCGATCTTTCTTCTTTCGTCCATGATCCAATTGAGCTTTTCCAATTGTTTGATGCCCACGGATGCCTGGATATCCGTTAAGCGGTAATTATATCCAATCTCCACATGATCTTCGAACATTACTTTTTTAGATTCATGCCTTACCCGGTCATTTACCGACATGCCATGTTGCCTGAGTAATTTCAAACGGTCATAATACGATTCATTATCTGTTGTGATCATTCCCCCATCACCTGTAGAAATAACTTTACGCGGATGAAAGGAAAAACAAACCAATTCAGAATGGCTGCCGATCTTTCCGCCTTTATAGGATGATCCGATGGCACAGGCTGCATCTTCGATCAGTTTAAT
>JBBKWV010000238.1:0-3944 GCA_037969135.1 Ferruginibacter sp. | reverse complement strand
CATACCAGGCAGATGTACCCAGCAATCCGGTAAGAGTAGCGCCACCAACCATGGTTTCGGCTGCTACTTTTTTAAGCGTTTCTGCATCCAAATGATTTGATGCCGGTGTGCAGCAATAGGTTGCCAGTCTGGTTAAAGGTATCATCGTAGTATCTCCATGACCACCGATAACGGTTGCCTGCAAATCGTTTGGAGAACAATGCATTGCCTGGCTCAGGAAATAACGGAACCGGCTGCTATCTAATAATCCACCCATTCCAATGATCCTGTTTTTAGGCAGCCCGCTAGATTTCAAAGCCAGATAAGTCATGGTATCCATTGGATTACTGATCACGATGATGATGATATTCGGAGAATATTTCAACAGGTTTTGTGTAACTGATTTTACAATACCTGCATTGATGCCAATCAATTCTTCCCTTGTCATTCCAGGTTTACGTGGAATACCAGAAGTGATCACTGCAACAGTGCTTCCGGCCGTTTTCGCATAATCATTTGTACTGCCGATGATTTTGGTATCAAAACCTTCAATCTGGGCCGTCTGCATCAGGTCCATGGCCTTGCCTTCTGCAACACCTTCTTTAATGTCAACCAATACCAGTTCATCACAAAGTTGTTTACGGGCAATATTGTCAGCACAGGTAGCACCCACTGCTCCTGCTCCTACTACGGTTACTTTCATGTTTAAATTTTTTGTTTATCTAATATGACTGAAATATAATAATTAATGGCAAAGTTAACCTGATTACCCTTTGTGTCAAATTGAAAAAGGAATAAAATTTAAAATACTTTATTGATTGTTTAACTAAATACTTTTAACCTTTTCACCGGTAATGCGTTCTCAGGGTGGAACATTAAATATACTCCCATGAAATACATCCCGGCATTGTTGATCTTACTCTTTTTAGTTTCCGGTTTTATTGGTCCTGTTTCTCCAAACCTTACTGCTGAATATGATAGCAGGAAAAGAATTGTAATGATGAAATGGCAGAATTCAGCTGATGGAGTTTCCACCTATGTTATTCAGCGAAGTGAAGACAATAAAATCTGGAAAGATATTTATACTCTTGAATCAACCCGGTTCAATAAAAAAAAGCTGGAAAAATTTTCAGATATACATCCCGACCCGGCAAAAAATTATTATCGCCTCAAAATAAAAATGCTTTCCGGTCTGATTGAATATACCCCTTCCATTATGGTTATTATTGGAAACCCCGTCAACAGCTGGGTTATGTACCCGGTACCCGTTCGGGATGTCATAAATCTGCAATATAATGGAAGCGAAGCCATATCCGGAGTCATCAATATTTTTATTCAGAATATGTATGGGAATATTATTATCAGAAGAAGGTTTTCTTCTTTAGGAAGAAATATTCGCATACCGGTTGATAACCTGGGAAGAGGCACTTACGACATCCGAATTGTGATAAATGAAGATGTTGTCTGGAACCAGCGATTTATAAAATAAATTACAATGCAGCTACTGCTTTTTTAATATCCAGTTTACCGGAAAACTCCTCACTCAGTTTCCCCTGCTTATTATATATATATATCGCAGGAAAATTATTCACCGTATAAAAAGAGCCAAAAAAATAAGTCAGGTCTCTTCCTACACTGATATTGGGATAATCTTTGATCTTATACTCCACATAAAATTTCTTCAGTATATTAAAATCTAGAGGAGATGCCAAAACGATCTGGGCTTTTTTAAACAATCCGATATTGGCCAGTAACTCTTTGATGGCATGCTGACAATGATCACAATCGGGACTGAAAAGCATGATGATGGTTGATTTACGGGCATTCAGATCTTCTTTTGTAAAGCGGGTGCTATCAGGCACTTTGATAATGCTAAAAGGCGGCACTTCTGGAAAACGCTTGTAAATGGGTAAAGTATCTGTCTGTGCTTCAGTCTGTTGAAAACAAAAAATACAGGCAATTGCGATTAGTAATTCTTTCAATTTCATAATTTTATAAAGCTAATCCTAATTATTACAAACTATTGTTAATACAGAATCGGACCTCCAATTTAAGTATTTCGCAATTAAACATACTATCCCTACTTTTGCAGCCAATAAATTAATATAGCAAATATGGCAACTACAGCAGATATCCGTTCGGGATTGATTCTAAAAATTGAAGGAAGTTTATATTCTGTCATTGAATTCGGACAGAATAAAACAGCCCGTGCAGCAGCAAAAGTTTGGGCGAAAATGAAAGGTGTGGATAATGCCCGTACCATTGAAATTACCTGGAACAGCGGTGAAACAATTCACCCGGTCAGGGTTGAACGCAAACCTTATCAATATCTGTATAAAGATGATACAGGTTACAGTTTTATGGATACTGAAACTTTTGAACAAATTACAGTTGCTGAAACGATGATCGATGCACCTAAATTTTTAAAAGACGGACAGGAAGTTTCTGTTTTGATCAATGGAGAAACGGATATGCCCATGAGTGTGGAATTACCGGATAAGATCGTTTTACTGGTTACTTACAGTGAGCCCGGAATGAAGGGAGATACTGCAACACGTACGTTAAAACCGGCCACCGTTGAAACAGGCGCTACCGTTAACGTTCCTTTATTTGTAAATGAAGGAGAGCGTATCCGGGTAAACTCTAAAACCGGTGATTATATTGAAAGAGTAAAGGATTAATTTACGACCGGTACATAAACTGGTCAATGAAATAATTAAAAAGGGAAACAAAATTTGTTTCCCTTTTTAATTAAATAAAATATTTCAATCTGCCATTTTGCTAACATCTTTGGTCCCGGCATATAATTCATATTCAAAAAGCCGGCAGTCAATTTTACTGGTATAAAATTCGATGCGGCGCTTGGGTTTTAATCCGATCTTTTTTGCCAGTTCCAGGTTGCCGGTGAAAATATATCCCCAATAACCTTTGCAGGATTTTTTAAAAAAATCACCCATCCTTTTATACGTTTTCTCCAGTTCAGCTTCCACGCCCATCCTGTCGCCATATTCGGGATTCAGGTATACAACACCAGTTTCATTTTCGATGATCTTTGTGTCTTCAAAATCACAAACATCAAATTCAATAAATTCTTCCACTCCGGCAATTCCGGCATTCACTTTTGAGATACTGATCGCATCTTCACTGATATCGGTAGCAATAATTTTCACATCTCCGATATCTACCACCTGTTTTTCCAGGATATTGAATTCATCCTTGTAAAATTTTTCATCGTAACCAAACACATGCATGAAAGAATAGTTATTGCGGTATAATCCCGGCCTCCGGTTGCTTGCAATCATTGCTGCTTCAATGGCCAATGTACCAGATCCGCACATGGGATTAATGAACGGTGATTTCCGGTCCCATTTTCCGGCAAGAATGGTAGCTGCTGCCAGAGATTCAAGCATGGGTGCTTTGCCCGGAATTTTCCGGTATCCATGTTTGGATAATGTTTCACCGGAAGTATCTAAAAATATTTCTGCCAGATCTTCCTTCCAGTATAAATGAACAACAACGCCGTTTAATTCAGGGCCCGAATCAGGCCTTGCCCCTGTTTTATTTCTAAACCGGTCGGCGATCGCATCTTTCACTTTTACATTGGCAAATAAATTATTCGTGATCGTTTCATTACTTACGTTGCTGCTGATGGAAAAATAGCCATCAGCCGGAATCAATTGCTCCCATTTAAACTCGAGCAGATTATTATATACATCTGTTGCATTCAACGCCCGGAATTCTTTTAAGGAAAATAATACCTGACTGGCACAGCGAAGATTGAGGTTCAGTTTGATACAATCCAGAATGGACCCTTCCAGTTCAACACCGGTTTTGAATATCCGAACCGGCTTAAAGCCCAATTCAATGATTTCCTCCTGAAGAATTGCAGATAAACGGTTGCTGCAGGTAATGATGATGCGGCTTTTTGTTGTGAATGATTGCATAGGCAGCAAAAGTAAACAATA
>JBBKWV010000237.1:0-5919 GCA_037969135.1 Ferruginibacter sp. | reverse complement strand
ATATAAAACACAGTAACTAATCATTGATAATCAGCGTATTCAATTTTGACATTTGAATCCTGACGCGGTCACCAACCACCAGAAAGGGTTTCAAGAAATTGAGACCCTTTTATATTTAAAGTATTTGTACTTTTTTTTGCATTACTCAATTTAGTCGCAGTAAAAACCACAGATTCCAAATAACTTTTCTTTTTATCTTATCAAATATATGGATAACCCATTTTCATAGGTTAATTGCCAGTTTCATTCGTCTATCCTTATTCAAATATTAATATTAGTTGGTTAATGTAATTATTCATGTTTATTTAGTGATATATCGGGCATATCCAAGTGAAAATTGCCATTCAATAATACTTTATTTGAAGGACGGGGAAAATAGGGTTATTCTAATCAGTGCATTTTCTAGCGCAAACAAGGATTTGGCATTAATAATGATTTCATATAATTACCTATCAAAATCAGTTCAATAGATTTGAGCGTATTCAATAAAGTTTACTTTCTTTAATTAGCATTTGCACTGGGCGGACAATGCATCAAATACCCAAACTGACGCAAATACTTGACGCTGAGACGGCCTCCTTTTTATTAATTTTTTTTAAGCCATCTGAACAGACCCTATATTATTTGTTCCCGTTAAAACGGACGTGCATAGAACAAAAATAAAGCCTGATTATTATCTAAAAAGGACATATCCGAAGCATCTGTTGCCCCGTCGCCGTTTACATCTGTAACATTGTACCCAAAGGCAAAGATGGCATTATCATTATCCACATCTGCCATATCGGAAGCATCCACAGTTCCGTCCTGGTTCACATCGCCGCTATAAAATGTAAATTTTCCACCTGTTACGGCAGCCATTGGCGGGTTTACCCCGTCATCATAAGCCTTGGCAAAACCAGTACTGAAGTCGTAAGGTTCATTGGATGGTATTGGTAAAGGAACCGGTAATTTACTCCATGTTTCCATGTGGTTCCTGTGCTTAACAGAAATGTACCATGGACTGCCGCTAACTGCTGCAGGGAACTGCATAGTGGCAGCACCATCGGTATGCAAAATTGTCTTAATAGAATAATCCGGGTTAGGATAATCATTGATATTTGTATGTGCAGGATTTGTCAGGTTAACCGTAACCGTATCACATGCTGTTGGATCTGTGCTGATGCCAAGATTATGTAGATTAGGCACCATTAAACCCGGGTTTACTGGATCCATGAAACCTTCCAGGTATGCTATAATATCCAGCGGAATAAGGATAGGATTACAAACAGACACACTAAAGCAAACAGTGCACACATCACATATCTGGCCATTTACGACCAAATAGAATTTTACACAATAAGTACCCGATTGGGTAAAAGTATAATTAAGCGGGTTGCCAATACTGCTGTTTGGATTAATAGCCAACGGGAAGGGATTACCCACCTTCATGACAACAACACTGTCTTTAACATCACAGTTGCCCGGATAAGGATTTGTAAAATTATAGTAAAAGCTATAATTGGTATTACACATAAATGGTGCTGCCAGACTGGTATTACAATTGATCGGTGGAGGGTACCTGATATCACCGGGTTGTAAATGTGCAGTTATGATCGGGTTACCCGTAAAATGAAAATCTGGATTACAGGTACATGGATTCTCGCAGATCACCATAAAGCAAATGGTACAACTGTCGCAGGCAATTCCGTTAACCATCAACCTGAATTTTACGCAATAAGTGCCGGCACTTGTAAATACATAATTCAATGGGTTGGCTTGTGAAATATCATTTTGAGTATACACAACATTTGCTCCTAACAAAACTTCTCCTACTACCATGGGCTGGCAATTTCCATTTGGCCACGGATTTGTGAAATTGTAATAGAAGCCATAGTTGATATTACACGTTAAAGGCGTTGCCAGGCTGGTATTACAATTTATTGGTGGCGGCGGGTAATCGATTATACCATTTGGATAGTTTGTTATGATCACCGGGTTGCCTGTAAAATGAAATTCAGGATTACAAGTACAAGGAAGATTGCAGTTCACAGTAAAACAGAAGGTACAAATATCGCAAGTAACCCCATTCACCACCAGCCTAAATCTTACACAATAGGTCCCGGCACCAGTAAATACATAATTCAATGGGTTGGCCAGGGAAATATTATTCTGTGTATATATAACATTAGCTCCTGAAAGCACCTCACCCACTACCATAGCCTGGCAATCTCCATTTGGCCATGGATTCTGGTAAGGTATGTAGAAACTGTATGTAGTATTACATGCCAATGGTGTAGCCATGCTGGTGTTACAAATTACCGGCTGGAAGAAATCAATGATCACCGGGTTACCCGTAAATTGAAAATTTTGATTGCAGGTACATGGCGTTTCGCATATCACAGTAAAGCAAATGGTACAACTGTCACATACAATTCCGTTTACCATTAATTTAAATTTCACACAATAGGTACCTCCGCTCGTAAACGTATAATTCAATGGGTTGGCCTGGGAAACATTATTTTGGCTATAAACAACAGTTGCACCTTGCAATACTTCAGCCATCACCATGGGCTGACAATTTCCGTTTGGCCATGGATTTGTGAAATTGTAATAGAAGCCATAGTTCACGTTACAGGTTAAAGGCATTTCCAGGCTGGTATTACAATTTATTGGTGGCGGCGGATAATCGATCGTTGCATTTGGATAATTTGTAATAATTACCGGGTTGCCAGTAAAATGGAAATCAGGATTGCAGGTACAAGGCAGATCACAATTCACAAAAACACAAATGGTACAGACGTCGCAGACAATTCCGTTAACTATTAATTTAAATCTAACACAATAGATACCACCGTTCGTAAATACATAATTCAATGGGTTGGCCTGGGTAATATTATTTTGTGTATAGATAACTGTTGCTCCCGATAACACCTCACCCACTACCATGGTTTGGCAATTTCCAATTGGCCAGGGTTGCTGGTAATTGATATAGAAACTATAGCTGGTATTACAGGTTAATGGTGCTGCCAGGCTGGTATTGCATTCCGATGAAGGAATATTTACAGTACCACCAGCTACGTTAGCATTGATCACAGGATTTCCAAAGAAGCGAAAATCCGGGTTGCAATTACAGGGCACATTGCATACCACCGTAAAACAAATGGTACAACTGTCGCACACTATTGTACCAACCATCAATTTGAATTTTACACAATAATTACCCGCAGCCGGGAAAACATAATTTATCGGGTTGGCCTGGGAGACATTATTCTGTGTGAAAATAACATTTCCAAGGTTGTCAAGCACTTCTCCCACTACCATAGTTGGGCAATTCCCGCTTGGCCATGGATGCTGATAATTGATATAGAACTGGTAGTTTGCCTGGCAGAACAGGTTGTTTGGATATGTAGTTCCGCAATTCATTGTCACTACGCTTCCCCCACTTACAAAGCCATCACCAATATGCGGAATTACGATTGTTGGCAGGCCGGAAAAATGAAAAGCTGTATCACAATCACACGGCGGTTCCGGTAACGGGCAGTTATAGAACACAGGTGTTATACAACTGTCGCATTTAACTCCATCACACCAACCTATCAGCTTGATGAAAAAGTTGCCGTTTGTTCCGGGTACAGGCGTATAGATCCAGGGGAATGAAGTGATTGTCTGGATAACATTACCCAGGTTATCCAGCACTTCCCCTGTAACAGTCCCGCCGCAACCGGAAGGTGAACAATTATAAGCTGCATTTACAATTAATGTGTTGCATCCAATAACTATTTCACCCTGGTTTCCACAAGGCAAATTTTGATAAGTTGCTCCGCTATCAACACTAAATTGTTTGTATGCCCAACTGCTTCCTGCACAATTGCAACAATTTTTTACAAACACGTCAAATACACCGCTGCTATCCTCGCAGCCATTCGGAAAACTAACAGTAGTCCATAGATGATGTAACCCTAAACTAAGGAAGTTGCCCGGTATCGTTATTGCACCATTTCCGGAAAATATTAATGTACCAGCAGGCTTAATTCCGTCAAACCACTGCACAAAATAGTTACTCAGGTTTGGTAATTGTGCTAAAGGGATGGTAATGCTTTGATCGGTGCAAATAGTATCACAGCCTATAGGGAATAATTGCAGACTTGGCGCTTCATTAATACTAATGATATTACTCATTCCGCTGCAGCCCGTCAGCAGGTTTGTTGCAGTAGCATAATAAATTCCGGCAAAGGTAGTATTGATCGCCTGTCCGCTGGCCCCGGTATTCCATGTATAATTATTATTAATATTTGGAGATACTACATTTATTGTATTCAGGGAATTAGCACATAAGGTACCGGTAGCATTTATAGTTACATCCGGATTCTTATATGTATAAATACATAAACTGTCATAAGCAACACAACCATTTGCGTCAACAACCTGTAAGTAAATAACAAAATTGTTGTTGTTCACCAGTGTACCTGTTGCAGTCGTAGAACCAGAAGTAGATCCGTTTGGTGAAAAAGTTATCCCCCCGTTATTGCTGCTCCAGTTGTAAGTATATCCGGCATAATTGGTTGCATTTAAATTAAAACTCCATGGATTTGCAGCGGGATCAAAACAAACCGTAGAACTGGTTTCAATATTGGCTACAGGATCAGGGTATAGTTTAACAACGGCGGTATCTGATAGCATGCTGCAATTACAACCTGCTGTTGCACCGGATACAAAAACACTATACAATCCGTAATCTGTTGCACTGTAAGAAGAACTGGTTGCACCTGAAATATTTACACCATTCTTCTTCCACTGATAATTATATATGCTGCACATTGTATTCCCGTTGGGATTGATACTGGCAGTTAAAGTAACCGAGCTTCCCCTGCAAATACTGGAGGGGTTAGGGATGACCGTTACTATCGGTTTGGGATGAACAGTTACAGTTTGAGAAGCGGAAGCAGTGCAACCATCCAGAGTGGTAACGGTTAATGTAGCGGTAAAGTTTATAGGTGCATTTGTGTTATTGGTATATTGATGTTGCGGAGTACCTGCAGGGGTTAAATAGGAATATGACCCGTCACCGAATTGCCAGTAATAACTGGCGTAACCAAAAGGAGCAATAAAATAAGTGATGTCTTCACTGCAGGTTGGATTTGGATTTACTGTAAATGCGGCATTGGGTATTACAACCGTAACAGGTACCGTAGTAATGGAAGTACAGGTTCCCTTGGTAACGCTCAAGGTTATTAAAAATGAGCCGTTGCTGGTTGGCATCACGCTTTCACTTATGGTATTCCCTAACGTTCCCGTATACGTGCCTCCGGTAATAGACCAGGTGTATGTTGCGCCGGCGCTGGTAGGATAATAAGTTGAAGCATCGCTCATGGATAAGATTCCCGTATTGCAATCATAACTTGCGCTGATGCCGGCAACAACCGGTACATCTACTGGTGCACAGCGGCTGATACAGCAGGTGTCGTTTAATCCTGATCCGGCATTGAATACCAGCGTTTTTGTTGAGATGCATGCCGTGTATTGACCCGCCGCAGGGTATTGGTGAAGCGCATTCAGGCCAGTGACGAGTTCGGAAGCGCCATCGCCATAACAATAGTATACCGGGAACCCTCCAGTTGGAGAACCGGTACCCGTATAGAATCCGGTAAATGATGTGGGACTACAACCTGTATAAGTAAAGTCAATTCCAAAAGTTATACCGCTGCAGGAAGGAGTGGTACAACAGAAATAAATATCATCCGGAATACAGATCACATTAGAAGTTACATTGCAGCCATTAGGGCAGGTAGCAACAGATTTATAACAACCCAGCTGGGTAGCATTGTAATTAGCACTGTTGGCACCGGGTATGGCTGTGAAGACAGTTCCGCCAACTGGTTTAAAAAACCATTGTATGGTAGCGGTGCAAGGAATAGAAAGCTCTTTCTGAGAAAGCGGTAT
>JBBKWV010000236.1:0-12492 GCA_037969135.1 Ferruginibacter sp. | reverse complement strand
GCTTAGAGATTGCAGCACCAGGGTTTGATAAAACCGAATTTAACGTTAAACTGGAAGGCAAAGTACTTTCCATCAGCACAGAAAAAAAAGAAAATAGTGCCGAATCAACAGACAAATTGATCCGGAAAGAATTCAGCTACAAGGCTTTTAAGCGCAGTTTCACACTGGATGAAAAAATTGATGGGGAAAACATTCAGGCAAAATATGATAATGGTATTCTTGTTCTCGAATTACCCAAAAAGGAGGGTTTGAAAACAGCAGCCAGAGAAATAAATATCCAGTAATAAAATATACATACAGTTGGTTACCTTTTTGAAGGTACGCCTCCTCATTCCTGGGGAGGTTTTTTATTTGCAACCCGTTTTTCTCCGTGTATCTATCAGGTATTGTATTTTCCATTCTCCGCTGATCTTTACCAATTGAAATGAATTTACTCCACAATGAGAAAATTTTCCATTATAAAAAAACTGGTAGGGAGTCCAGACAATTGCTAGAGAACCATCAATTCGGATGATATCAAATTTTATTTGTTCATCCAGTGCTCCTTTAGGCTGACTTGCTACTGAAGTTAAAAATTCAGACAACAGTTCATCTTTTACAGAAGCTTTTCCTTCTTTATTCATTGCTACTGTTTGAAAAATACAATTATCTGAAAAACCCGTTTTCAATAATGCGGAATCACTGTTTTTCATTGCAGTAAATAAAGTAGTAATAACCGATTTTACAGAATCCTCCGCATTTTGAGCTTTGACATCAGTATGGATAAATAAAATTGCAGTTAAAATAAATATAATTGATCTCATAATTTGTGTATTTCGATTTTTGGATAAATTATTGATTGGTATGGTTAAAACCGAAATTAATGAAAAACATTCTTCTATATATTGCATTTACAGGAATGGTAATATTGTTTCTTGGTTGTGGAAAGAAAACGGTTCCGGAAAAAAAATCAGATAAAGCAGTAGTTGAATATAAAAACAGTGCAGTTGGTACTGCCTCTAAACCTGTTGCGATCAAAAAGATTAAAACAGCTGTACCCAAAGTGATCGTCGTAAATGACAAAGTTGCCAGCAAGACTTTTGATGGCAGGTATTATTACGACCTGGATGGGAAAAGGTATTGGCGCAACAATGTAGACGGGAAGTATTATTTATACAACAAGTCGATGCATAATGATCCTGCATTTAAATCTCCCCAATAATTTTTTTTAATATCCCAGAATCTTCAACATACTTTGAGCTGATTGCTCTTTTGCATAAACCCAGTCTACCAATTTTCCATTTTTATCATGGCCTACAATAATATGTTTGGGCGATGGAATCAGGCAATGTTTGATGCCGCCATACCCACTGATCTGATCCTGATATGCACCTGTATGAAAAAAACCAACATAAAGCGGTTCACTGGGATCATCCACTTTTGGTAAAAAGACTTCTTTTACATGTTCTTCACTGTCGTAATAATCGTGGCTGTCGCATGTAATACCACCAAGGACTACCCGCTGATATTCTTTATCCCATTTATTGATTGGCAGCATCAGGAATTTTTCTCCGATACCCCATGTATCCGGTAAAGTTGTAATAAACGAAGAATCGATCATATACCATGTTTCACGGTCATTCTGCATTTTTTCTGCAATAACACTGTAGATATGTGCCATACTCTCTCCTACTGTATAACTGCCAAATTCTGTAAAGATATTCGGCATAGGTACTTTGCTGTTTTTGCATGCCACTTTGATATTCCTTACAATTTCATTGATCATAAACTGGTAATCATAGTCAAATCCCAATGAATGTTTAATAGGAAAGCCTCCACCGATATTGATGGAATCGAGTTCCGGACAAATCTTTTTAAGCTGGCAATACAGGTTGATCACTTTATTCAATTCACTCCAGTAATAAATATCATCTTTAATTCCTTTGTTTAAAAATATATGAAGCATTTTTAATTGAAAACGGTGTTCATTACCTTCTATCTTATCAACATAAAATTCCAGGATGTCTTTTAATTTTATTCCCAGCCTGGAAGTGTAAAATGGAAAGCTGGGTTCTTCTTCCGTTGCCACACGTATACCCAGATTAAAAGGAACTTTAACCGATTTGATATATGAACGCAATTCTTCTGTGTTGTCTAAAATCGGGATCACGTTTTTAAAACCGTTGTTGAGTAAACTGGCAATCCTGTTCGTATAAGGCTTTTGCTTAAAACCGTTACATAAAATATATGTTTCTTTGGTAATCTTTTTCTTCAGGTATAATTTCTTTATGATATCAATATCATAGGCATAGGATGTTTCAAGGTGTATATTATTCTTCAATGCTTCTTCTACAACAAAACTGAAATGGGAACTTTTCGTACAATAGCAATAATGGTATTCTGCCTCATATTTATGTTTTTTAAAAGCTATTTCAAACATTTTCTTGGCCTTGGTTATCTGCATACCAATCTTGGGAAGATAGGTCAGTTTCAAAGGGGTGCCATATTTATCAATCAATGCTTTTAAATCAAGATCATTATACTGCAAATAATTATTCTTTAACTTAAAATCCTCTTGCGGAAAAGTAAATGTTTGTTGAACTAAGTCGTTGTAAGTATTATTCATTGAAGTTGAAATGATTTTTAATGTTTTACAAATGTAACCTGATAAAATCGGATGTAATAAAAAACCGGGTATAAATTACACCCGGTTTTTTATTTATGTTTTACAGTAAAATTTATTTTACTGAGTTTACCAATTTTGTGAATGCTTCTGGCTCATTCATAGCCAGGTCTGCAAGCACTTTACGGTTCAGATCTATTTTTTTTACTGCCAGCTTATGGATGAAATCACTATACGTTATTCCTTCTGCTCTCACAGCTGCATTGATACGTGCGATCCATAATGTACGGTATTCACGCTTTTTTAATTTACGGCCAACATAACTGTATGTTAAACCTTTTTCCATTACGTTTTTAGCAACGGTATATACATTTTTACGCTTACCATAGTATCCTTTGGCAGCTTTTAATATTCTTTTGCGTCTTGCCCTGCTGGCAACTGCATTTACTGAACGTGGCATATCTTAATTTTTTTAAAGTTAATAGTTGATGAATTCCCGGTTATTTCATACCCAATAAACGTTTTACAAAGTGCATGTTTGCATCACTTACTACTCCATCAATACGCATTTTACGCTTGCGCTTGGTAGATTTTTTTGTAAGAATGTGGCGTTTGAAAGCTTTCTGGAAAGTGATCTTTCCGGTTCCGGTAACTTTAAAGCGCTTTTTTGCGCTGCTGTTCGTTTTTACCTTTGGCATTATATAACTATTTTAAGTTACTCCCTGCTGGCGCCCCGATAACTACCGGGAACTTTTTGAGCCTTGTGGGAAATGATTAATAGAAAAGAATTGGTCTTTTCGGGCGGCAAAGGTAATGAAATATTAATTTCCAGAGCACAATTACCGGTTTAAATTTAAATAAAATGTATTTTTCTGAAACTTTTCCACGAATCAATAAGATACTTACATACAGGAATCCCGGAGCATTTGCATATAAATTAATCCCTTTTTTCGGGCAAAGTCGATATTACGGTTGGGTATCTGCTCTGGATTTGGATATTTACTGAGCGCATTTTCAATACTTTCTTCCCGTAAAATATGTATCATAGGGTATAATGACCTGTTGGTATAATTGGCTGCATCATCTATCGGGCAGCCTTCAAACTGATATAAAGGATGAAAACTGGCAAGTTGATACATTCCTTCGTATCCCTCTTTTTTTAATAAAGATTCCGATATAGAAATGATTTCAAGATAATCCTCAAATTTTTGAAGTGCATTTGGAATAATGATGATGCTGGTTTCTATATCTGGTTTATTATCAAGGTGTTGCAATTCAATAATCAATGTTTCCAGAAAAACAGCCTTTTCCGATCCTTCCACAACTATATAATAAATAGAATCATATTTCAATTCTTTTGCAGCAAAAGGACAAAAATTACAGCCTGCAACAACTTCAGTTATCCATTTTTTTGTTTGAGCAATTATCTTTTCCGGGGATTCCATGCATTCAAAATATTAACGGGGAATTGTTAGTTTGAAAAATTTCTGATGTAAAGATCTTCCACTTTTTTACGTGCCCAGGGAGTTTTGCGTAAAAAAACAAGGCTTGATTTAATTCCGGGGTTATTAGTAAAACAATTGATCTTAATACGGCTGCCCAATTCTTCCCATCCAAAATGATCAACCAGTTTTATCAGGATCGATTCCAATGTGATACCATGTAAAGGGTCATTACTTTTATGTTCCATTCATTTGGAGATTTTGCAACATTATATGTTAGTTTTATTCCGGTTGCAAACTTAATGAAGCCGATTGCTCAACAACGCATCGATTTACCACTATTGAAAATAAAATATACCTGCTAATACCTTTCAAGAGTATTGCGTTCCGGGATGGACAGGTCCATATCTCAAATTTTTATTTTTCGCAGGTTTTGACGGGAATAGAATATCGTGTGCAGTTTCATATCCTTCGTTGGCTATTTGAGTGAGCATCCTTTTGTTTTTTTTGCGGCTGAAAGCATACAAGAGTACACCTGTTACTGCAACAGCCGCAATTCCCATAATGATTTTGTTGGTATTTTTCATTTAATTCAATTTTCTGATCAATTCAGGTTTTTAATTTCAACCTGTTAATAATTTTATTCAATTCTATCTAATTTACAAAATATAAGCCAATAATTGAATGATATTAAAAATAATAAAGTTATTTTGTACAGTTCCTTATAAATTAAACTTAAAAATAACAATTTAGTAATATGGATACTGTACTTGTACCTGTTGATTTTTCTACTACATCCTTACACGCAGCAAATTTTGCTGCAAAATTATTGGTAGGTCATTATGGCGTAACGATGATTTTATATAACAGTTATCAAAAAGCTACTGATAAAGCAGAAATTGAAGAAAAGCTTCTTCAATTAAAACTGGAGTTAATGAATGAGCATATTGTGAAGATAGATATTCTTACTCAACAGGCTGATGATTTTGTAGATGGTTTGACCAAAGCAGCCCGGCACAGAAATGCCGACCTGGTTATTATGGGTATTACCGGAAGATCGGCACTTGCACAGGTATTTTATGATAGTAACACATTGAAATTTGCACAAAAAAAGGTTTGTCCGGTTTTGATAATTCCTGAAAATGCCCCATTTACTTCGGTAAAAAATGTAATGCTTACTTCCGATTTTAAAAATACATTAAGTTCAACACCATCAGTACCCATCAAAGATTTCTTAAGTGTATTCAAGCCAAAACTTCATATTGTAAATGTTGACAAGGATCATTACATTTCACTTACAGGAAATTATGAAAATGAAAAGCAGGAAATGAAAAAGATGTTTTCAGAATTTTATCCGGAATTTTATTTTATGCGCTTGTTTGATATTGATGAAGCACTGAATCTTTTTGCAGAAGAATGGAATATTGATTTGGTTATTGTCATCCAAAAGAATCATTCTTTAATTGAAAAACTGTTAAAAGGCAGTCATACCAAAACCATTACTTATCATAGTAAACTACCAATACTGGTAATGCATGAGTAATGCCACTTTAAATAGTGGAAAGAATAATTTATATAATTCCGGCGAAGTGAAATTTCCGGATTTTTTGTAATCATTCTTTTATATTTTGTTTTGGGTCTGCTAATTTTCCCCTTTTATAAATGATCAATCCGTTAAGGAAATTTCTGAGTATCTGGTCACCTGCTTCAACATAACCCGGATGGTCTTCATTGCGAAAAAGATCTCCCAATGCCCCTTTCGTTATTTCAAAATCTACCAATGCCAGTATTTCGATAATATCTTCATTACGCAAGGATAGGGCGACACGGAGCTTTTTCAGAATGTCATTGTTGCTAAGCATGGATTTATTTTGATTAATTATTTTAAATATAGTGATAAGAATGGAATAAAAGAGTCAGAAATGCTTTCTACAATTATTAATGATGGAGATGTTTAAATAAAAAAGCATCAAGCGTATCTTTATTTACATAAAAAATTACATAAATAAACTTACTAACCCGATGCTCTTTTCTGACTTGCTTTGATATTTTTTATGATATCAAGCGACTCATTTGTTGTATAAATGTACAATACTAAACAACCTGATTCCAAATATTTGGGGTTGATTTTATGCACAGGTTTAGCACAAAAAAAATATTTAAGCAGAGTTTCTCCCACCGTTTATGATGCCAAATGAACAACGGATGATCATTTTTTCATAAACGGCTTTCAATTCGTCCGGATCTGATTTCGGCATATTACGTAATTGTGTTAATGCATATTGTTGAATACTTATCAATGGTAGCATGATTTTGTCGCGGATGGAAATTGATAACTGTTCAACCGGGAAATCCTGCATTAATTCATTATTGCCGGATAATTTCAATACATACTTTTTGCTGAGTTGATATTCATCATAAATATCATTCCAGATCTCCCCATATTCATCATCGTTCTTTAAAAAAGCTGTTAATGAAAAAAAGCTTTTCATCATGCTCATTTCACAATTATCAATCAGTGTTTTAAAAAAAAGTGATTCTTTATATAATTTCACCAATTCGGCCCAGTTTCCACTGGTTTCAATTTTCTCCAGTGCCGTTCCAACACCATAATAACCGGTTACATTTTGTTTAATCTGGCTCCAGGCTCCAACAAAAGGGATTGCACGCAGATCTTTTAATTGAAACGCAGCTGCTGAATTCCGTTTTGCCGGCCGGCTGCCAATATTGGTATCCGCATAATATTTTATAGGGCTGATATGCAACAAATAATCTACAAGTTTTGGATGATTTCTGAGCTGCAGGTATTTATGCATGCTTACCAATGAAATTTCTTCCATTAGTTTGCCTTCTTGTTCTGTAAATGATTTATTCTCTGCAGGGAAAATATCATTCCTGATACCTGCTGTAAATAACTGCTCCATATTATAGCGGGCAGCATCAACCGTTCCAAACCGGGAACTGATAGTTTGTCCCTGGATAGTAAGTTGGATCTCCTTGTTGGAAACCGCTTTACCCATCGATGCATAAAAGTTATGTGTTTTGCCTCCTCCTCTTGCAGGAGGGCCTCCTCTTCCATCAAAAAAAATAATTTCAATATTGTATTTTCTCCCCAGTTCCGTTAATATTTTTTTTGCTTTATATATGCCCCAGTTCGCCATCAGGTAACCTCCATCTTTGGTGCCATCAGAAAAGCCCACCATGATTGTTTGAATATTATTCCGTTGATTTAAATGTTGCCGGTATATTTCGTTGGTAAAAACAGTTTCCATAATATTCCCCGATTGCTCAAGTGCCTCTACGTTTTCAAACAAGGGTATGATATCTACACTTAATGATTCTTTTTGCCAGTTACTTATTAAAAATAAACCATACACTTCCATGATATTTAAGGCGCTGTTACATTGACTGATGATATATCTGTTACAGCCGGCTTCTCCATTCTTTTCCTGAATGCGTTTTATAGAGGCAATCGTTTGTATTGTTTCCAGTGTATGCTCCCCGTAAGAAACATTATCAGCGGATGTCTTTACATTGGAAAGGATATTTATTTTTTCATTTGCTGAAAGCGATGTGTAATTTTTAGGCAATAAGGATGCATTTTCTGCAATATCGGCAAGAATGGATGTGTGAACACTGCTGTCCTGCCGGATATCAATGGAAGCAAAATACAAGCCGAACAACAATACTTTATTGATGAGGTCATCTACCAGAGATTCAAATAATCCATCATGATCCGTATGTACAATAGTTTTCACTTTTTTTAAAGATTCAAGGATCAGATTGCTGGAAATCGGGTAGGCATCATTGGAGCTTAAAATGTTTTTATTCAGATCAGCTTCCAGGTTGGTCAGGATCTGTTCAATACCCTTGAATGTAAGCCGGCGTTTCAGCTTTTTTACATCACGATAATAACATTTAAGAATACTCGAATGGAGTGCATCAGCCACTTTTAAAGTTATGGATACATTCACATTCGGATTTCCATCACGATCACCTCCGGGCCAGAACCCAAGACAAATACCCCGATTGTCTTCAGGAACAGCATCCGGATAACTGTTTTTTAAGAAACTGATCATCTTTCCGGAGGCTGAGTAAAATACATGTTCCAGAAACCAGATCAGACTCACAGCTTCATCATAAGGAGTTGGTTTCTTTTTATTAAAGAAAGCTGTTTTCCCTAATTGCTGTAAATACATATTTACGCTATTGGCATTATTTTCTTTTAATGCCTTTGACAGATCATTGATGATTCCAAGAACAGGACCCGGATAAAATTGTGTTGGATGAGCTGTTAAAACAATGCGTACGGAATAATATTTTAATTTATCAGTGATCTCTTTTGTTAGTTTTTTACGTGTTACTTCTGCTACAAGAAATTTTAAAGAACCGGCACCATTTAAATCATTCACTTTTTTAAAAGAAGCATCTTCCAAAGCGTCAAATAATACAATTTGCCGTTCCACATACTGAATAAAACGAAAAAGTAAATCCAGCTTTTCAACTGTATTTTGATAAATAGCGTGATTTTCGAAAAATGTATCGATGATTTCCAAAGGGCTGCGATGCTGTTCATATCCGTCAGTACAGTGTTCAAGAAACACGGATAATAAGATGCCGGTTTTCTCGATCTTTTGAAACGGAAGTGATGTAAATAAACTGTTGTATAACTGAAAGGGTAAACTGATATTTGATTTAAACCGCTGAATTCCGGTAGATTCGTATTGGTCCATAAATGAAAATTAATTTACTAACTAAATCATTGTTGATATATTATTCCCCCATGCCTTCTGCATTTTCTGTTTTACTGCTGGTTTGCAGCATTTCGTTAATGGTATTGATTTCTGACTGGGCAAAATAACGCCACTTACCTGGCGCCAGTCCGGTGACACTGATGTGCATGATCCTGGTTCTTTTTAAGCTGGTCACTTTGTATCCCAGAGTTTCGCACATCCGCCTGATTTGGCGATTAAGCCCCTGTGTTAGTATTATCCGGAAACGTTTATCCCCTTCCTGTTTCACAAAACATTTATTCGTCATTGTTCCCATGATCTTTACACCATTTCGCATACTATTGATAAAGGAAGTGTCGATGTTTTTATCCACTGTTACACTATATTCTTTTTCATGTCCGTTTCCTGCCCGTAGTATTTTGTTTACAATATCACCATCATTGGTTAAAAATATCAATCCTTCTGAAAGCTTGTCCAGCCTGCCTATCGGGAAAATACGGGTTTTGTGATTAACAAAATCAATGATATTTGTTTTGTCCTTCAGATCAGTTGTACATGTTATACCCTTTGGCTTATTGAGCATGATATAGATGGCGGTTTTCTTTTTTTTGATTGGTTCACCATCAATATGAACAATGTCTCCTTCTTTTACCCTGTTACCTTTATGGGCATCTTTGCCATTGATGGTAACCCTGCATTCTTCGATATATTTATCTGCTTCCCTGCGGCTGCAAAATCCGGAATCACTGATATATTTATTCAAACTGGTATCCATGTTGTAAAGGTAAAATGGTTTATTGGTTTAATAGGTTGTTTGTTGTACCAATAATTTTTGGAAAAAATTCAAAAATCCGGTCACAAAAAAAAGGCTTTATAAAAAGCCTTTTACATATTGTTTCAAAAAAATCATTCTGAAATATTCGTTTCTTCTACTTTATCTTCTACTTTATCTTCTTTGATCAGTTTGCCTAATTCGGATACTTTTTTCTTCTGCGCTTTTGGAGCAAACATTACGAGCATTCTCTTTCCTTCCATTTTTGGCATACTTTCCAGTGCGCCAACCTCTTTTAACCTGTCTGCAAATTTCAATAATAAGATCTCTCCTCTTTCCTTAAACATGATGGCACGTCCTTTAAACTGCACGTGTGCTTTCACTTTATCACCATCTTTTAAGAATTTTTCGGCATGTTTCACTTTAAATTCAAAATCATGGTCATCCGTATTCGGAGTAAAACGAATTTCCTTAACCTCGCTGGTCTTGGATTTAGCCTTCATTTCCTTCTTTTTCTTCTTTTCGTCGTACAGGAATTTATTGTAATCAATGATCTTACAAACGGGAGGTTTTGCCCCCGGAGAAATTTCAACCAGATCAAGTTGTTGTGCATGTGCCAGCTTTTGGGCATCAATAGTAGTGTAAATACCCGGTTCCAGATTTTCACCAACCAATCGTACCTCAGGTACTTTGATCATATGATTGGTACGGTGTTCCTGTTGTTGTTCTTTTTTAAAACGAGGGTTAAATGTTCCTCTCGGTGCTCTTGGTGGAAATGCCATTTATTTTTTTTAGTTTACAATTTTGTTTTGCTTATTCAATAGGCTAAAAAGCGAATGTTTTTAACTTTATTCAGTACAATTTACAGCATTTATCAATCTTTTCTCTCATTTATCTCCAATAAAATAGCTGAAACAAATTCCTGAATGCTTTTTGAACCGGTATCTCCAACACCCTGTCTGCGTATGGATACCATACCTTCATTCATTTCTTTTTCTCCAACAACCAGCATGTATGGGATTTTTGCCAGTTCTGTATCCCTGATTTTTCTGCCAATTTTTTCCTGCCTGTCGTCAATTTCTACACGAATATCTGATTTTTTCAGCGTTTGCAAAATTGTATTTGCATAATCCATAAACTTATCACTTATCGGCAATATTTTAACCTGCAAGGGAGATATCCATGTTGGGAATTTACCCGCATAATGTTCCAGTAAAAAACCGATAAATCTTTCATGGGTACCCAGGGGTGCACGGTGAATGATCAAAGGGACTTCAGGGCTGTTTTGCTGGTTTGTATATGTCAGTTTGAATTTATTGCCACTATTGAAATCAACCTGGTTTGTAGCCAAAGTGAACTCCCTTCCGATAGCGCTCCATATCTGAACATCAATTTTTGGGCCGTAAAATGCGGCTTCATCCTGCACTTCCACATATGGAATATTTGATTCAATCAATACTTCTCTGACCATGGCTTCCGTCTCTTTCCAAAATACGGGTTCATCAACATATTTCTGGCCAAGCTTTGACGGGTCGTGTAAGCTCAATCTCATCACATATTTATCAATTCCAAAAATCTTGAAATATTTAATATACATGTCGTTTACGGCACGAAACTCGTCGGCAAACTGCTCTTTACTGCAATAAATATGTGCATCATTCATATGGAGACAACGTACCCTCATCAACCCGAATAATTCTCCACTTTGTTCGTATCGGTAACAGGTTCCATATTCAGCAATTCGATAAGGCAGGTCTTTATAGCTCTTTGGTTCTGCATCAAAAATTTTATGATGATGCGGGCAATTCATTGCTTTCAGGTAATATTTTGTGCCATCCATTTCCATTGGCGGAAACATACTATCTGCATAATACGGAAGGTGTCCGCTGGTGATATACATGCTTTCTTTCGCTATATGGGGTGTAACTACTCTTTTATAACCTGCGGCATTCTCTGTTTCTTTTGCAAGCTTTTCCAGCTCTTCAATAATGATTGTTCCATTAGGCATCCATAAAGGAAGACCCTGTCCCACATCATCATCCATGGTATAAATGCCAAGTTCTTTCCCCAGTTTCCTGTGATCTCTTTTCTTGGCTTCTTCCAGCATTGCAAGATATTCATCCAATTCTTTTTGTGCCGGAAAAGAAACACCATAAACCCGGGTGAGTTGTTTATTTTTCTCATCGCCTTTCCAATAAGCACCGGCGATATTTGTAAGTTTTACAGCTTTAATTGCAGCTGTGCTCGGAATATGAGGTCCCCTGCAGAGGTCAGTAAATGCCCCCTGGCTATACAAAGTGATCTCACCATCAGTCAGGTTTGAAAGAAGGTCCAGTTTGTATTCATCCCCTTTTTGGGAAAAATAATTTACCGCATCTGTCTTGCTGATTGCTTTTCGCTGAAAAACATTGTTTTGTTTTGCCAGTTCGTTCATTTTTTTCTCAACAGACGCAAGATCATCTTCACTTAGCTGGTTATCGCCAAGATCCATATCATAATAAAACCCTTTGTCAATGGCTGGGCCAACCCAGAATTTTACTCCCGGATACATGGATTCTATTGCTTCCGCCATTAAATGGGCGGTTGAATGCCAGAAAGTTGATTTTGCATCTGTATCATCCCAGGTGAGTAATTTTAAGGAAGCATCCGATTCGATGGGCCTTGTGGCGTCCCACACTTCACCATTGATATTTGCTGCAAGTACTTTTCTTGCCAGTCCTTCACTGATCGATTTGGCTATATCCATTGCAGAAGATCCCCTGGAATATTCCCTGATTGTGCCATCCGGTAACGTTATCTTTATCATGATTTATTAAATTCAATACTTTTTAGAAATGCAAATTTAACGAAGTCTTAGCTAAGGGAAAATTATTCTAAAATATCTTTGTTTTGGTTGAAATTGAATAAACGATCCTGCTTTTATATTTATTAAAAGCATATAAT
>JBBKWV010000235.1:0-20030 GCA_037969135.1 Ferruginibacter sp. | reverse complement strand
ATATTTATTACTCACTTATTCACCAAACAATTTAATTGAGTTGCAGAGGTCCATTTCTTTATTGTTCTTTTTTTTGTTGATAGCTTTGGGTAATTATGCACAACTAACCACTAATTATCTGCTATACGGAGTAAAAGAAGGACTCTCACAAAACAGTGTTCACGCCATTTACCGTGACAATGCAGGAATTTTATGGATTGGCACACAGGATGGCCTAAACAGTTTCAACGGCAAAACTTTTACAATCTATCGCCACAATGATGATGACACAACAACAATCAGTGATCAGTTCATACTTAAAATCATTGAAGATAAAACCGGGAACCTATGGGTTGGCACGAGAAACGGACTCAATTATTTCAATAAAAGAAGCGGAAAATTCAAAAGATTTTATATTGCTCCTGAAGAAAAACATATTTTTCAGTCAGCTTATGATGATTTTTACATCCTCGATGATAACAATTTGATAATAAGAAAAGAAGATGCATATCTTTTAGAAACACAAACAGGAAAATTTACAAAACTAAAAAATCCTTCAAATAAAATAAATAATTGGATTATTACAGATACCTATTCATCCTGGGTAGTTGATGGAGACAATGAATTATTTTATATCCCGGATGTAAGAAAAGGCGTTTTCCAATCACTTGGCCGCTGCCCTTTCAGCAGAATAAATGAAAGCAATTCTATTTATTCAGTACCATACCGCGACAGATTTTTAATTCTATACAACCCCATCCTCTCAAAAGAGATTACCGTTTATGATACACATACTTTTTCCATAAAGCAGCATATTTCATTACCTGGATATATCAACCATGTATCCGTTCATAACAGCAATGAAATTATTTGTTCAACTACTGAAGGTATTTATTCTGTTGATTTATCAGGAAAAATAACAGCATCTGGCAAACAAACCTTATTGTTCAAAGACAAGATGCCTGACAATATCCTCACTACTTTTAAGGACAATAAAAATAATTTATGGATTGGCACTTCTGGAAACGGGTTTGCAGTAAGTAATGAATCCTTCAATAATTTCGGTCTGATTAAACCTCCTGTACAAAATGATATAATCAGTTGTATTGCATCTAAAGGCACAACTATATTTGCAGGCACAAGAAATGGATTATATAAAATTGAGAATTTTACTGAGGGAAATGATGCAAAAATATTCATACCCATTCTTACCGGGAAAAGTATTACTGCACTTACGATTGATCTTAAAGATCAGATTTGGATCGCTGTACTTAAGGAGGGAATTTATGTTTTAGATAAAACTAATAAGTTAATAAAAATAATTAATCCGGGAAACAGAAACCCTCAATCAACTGTTTTGCATTTGAATACAGACAGTAAAGGAAGAGTATTAATAAGCACAACCATGGGTTTTTTTATAGCAACGTCAATCTATTCGACTCCAGTATATTTTTCAGCCACTTCAATAAAGTATCCGTTGAATGGAAATTATATAATGAATTCCTTTGAAGGCAATGATGGTTCTTTGTGGATCTCTAACAACCAGGGCTTAGATGTTTATACATCTGATTTGAAAAGAAAATATTCCTTTAACAGTGCAAACGATAAAAATTCTTTTTTAAAACGAACAATTATCACAGCGGTAACACAGGATAAAGCAGGTGCCATTTGGATCGCAACTATCAGAAATGGATTGTACAAATATTTTAATAATAAAATTATCCATTACACGCACAATTCCGGACTGGCAAGTGATGTGATCTATAATATAATTTGTGATAACAGAAACAGGATTTGGGTCACAACCAGTTCGGGGTTAAATATTTTTAATGCAGTTGAAAATGCTTTCAACACATTATCTTCCTTTGATGGAATACCCAATGCTGCATATGTTTTTTCAGCATTATCAAAACTTAATGGCCAAATAATAATGGGTACTTCCGAAGGGTTACTCATCTGCGATGCAGATAAAATAGACCTGCAGCAGGAAAAATTCAGTGCAAGCATTGCTGATGTGAAAGTAAACGGCCAAAGCATTGTTATAAGGAACAATCACCTGGATATTATCCCCGATGGCAAACTCATTAAATTTGAACTTGCATCCTCCCCGGCATTCTATTCAGGAAATATTATTTATCAATACCTGTTAACCGGACAAAATGATGAATGGGTTACTTTACCACAGGGAATCAATACGGTTTCTTATACCGGTTTACCATATGGCAATATATCCATGCAAGTCAGGTCTGCTGGTTCGATAAACAATTTGAATTCAGCTTTAGTTTATACAATTTCAATCAGAAGCAAGGCTCCTATCTGGAAAACACCTTTTTTTATTTTTATTATTTTAACAACAATAATTGGCATTTTTATATGGCTTATGATGGTTTATAATAAAAAGAAATTTAAAGAACAATTACAGGCAATCCTAGTTGAAAAAGAATTGCAACGTGAGCGGATAAGGATCGGCCGTGACCTGCATGACAATATTGGCTCTTACACTTCCGCTTTAATTGCCGGATTAAGCCGGATTGAACCTGAAAATATTAAACAACAAAAAAACGTATCAGACCTGAAAGAGTATGGCGCAAATATTATGGGATTTTTAAGAGAAACAATCTGGATGCTGAATGCTGAAAAATTAACTTTGACCGCTTTCTCCGACCGGTTTAAAAGTTATATGATGAGGATTAGTAAAAATTATCCGGATATCGACTTTCAGTTCAAAGAAGAAATTGTTACAGAAAAAGTTCTTCAGCCAACTATCATGCTTAATTTATTCAGAATATTGCAGGAAGCATTACAAAATGCATGTAAACATGCATCATCTGATAAGATCATCATTACAGTAAACCATAATGGCATCCTGTTTATTAATGTATCCGACAACGGAAAAGGTTTTGCAGAAGAAAATGCAGATGACCATTATGGGATCATCAATATGAAAGAAAGAGCTGCGGAATCAGGATTCGAAATAAATATCATATCAAATAAAACAGGCACCAATATAAATATCATTGAAAATACCGCAAATGCATCATTGTTTCCGCAAATTGAAAAATCTTAATTTACAGCATGATAAGGATTGCAATTACTGATGATAAAGTTGTAAATCGAAGAACTGTGCGGAATAACCTTGCTGATGCAACAGATATTCACATTTGTTTTGAAGCCGGGAACGGTGAAGATTTTTTTGAAAAGATGAAACTGATCGATACCGAAAATTTGCCACAACTTGTATTAATGGATATAGATATGCCTGTTATGGATGGCATAGAAACGATTGCTGCAGGAACAATAAAATACCCAAATATAAAATTCCTCGTACTTACTGTTTTTGATGATGATGAAAAAATATTTCTGGCAATTCAAGCAGGCGCCAGCGGTTATTTATTAAAAGACGAGCCCGCCTCACAACTAATTGAAGCCATTACAAGTTCCATAGAATACAATTCGGTTCCGATGAGTCCAGCGATTGCCCGTAAAACATTACAGTGGATGCGAAACAGTGCAGGCTCTGCATTCAATTCAAAAGATAAAATCCAGCAAAAAGAAATCCTGAGCAGCAGAGAAACCGAAATATTAAAATTGATGGTTGATGGCCTCGACTACAAAAAAATTGCGGAGCGCTTATTTATCAGCCCTCATACCGTGCGTACACATACGAGTAAAATTTATGAAAAGCTTCATGTAAATTCAAAAGCACAGGCCATTAAAATGGCCCATAAATACAAATGGGTTTAACTTAAATACTGTCTCATAGAATCTGAAATTCAATAATGAGTCAGTATTTAAGTTTAAACAATAGATCAAATATACTTTAGCCCTATCATTACATTACAGGCAGCACTTTAAAGAAATGTCTGTTTAATTTTTTACAAACCTCCACACATAGGTTTCATTGTTCCAGATCACCCGAAGGATATACACTCCAGAAGACAGGCTCTGTACATCAAATTGAAACAAGGTGTTTGTGCTTTTCAGTATATGGCTTTGTAATAATTTCCCGTTAAAATCGAAGATAGCTGCATTTACAGTTTTATCATTATCAACAGCAGATATCTCTACATTAAGTGTTTTTGTAGCAGGATTCGGATAAATAACCATACTGGCATTTTCACCATTTACCCTCAGCAAAATAATATTTGAATATTTTGCTGTTCCATTTAAGTCAACCATCTTAAGCCTGTAAAAATTATTCCCCTGCATAGGTGTGGCATCGCTGTATTGATAATTCTTTTCAGTATTACTATTACCCGCGGCGGCTGTTGTTCCAATCTTTGAAAAATGTCTCCCATCAATGCTTCTTTCCAGTTCAAAGTGAGAACTGTTTTGCTCCTGTGAAGTACTCCATTTAAGCAAATGTTGTTTATCCGCTTTCTCTCCAAAAAAAGATAACAAGTTAACCGGAATAACCACTATCCCAAATACAGGGTAGCCAGCCCATCCATCTGCTTCACCACCTGCATAGGGTTGAAACATTGTAATGAAATTATAAGGAGGAAATGCTATCAAACTATCATGTGCATGTCCATCCCCTATATTCCCCAGAAAAGGAGCAAACATATTTATAGATGCATATTGGTCAAAATTCATGAGGCTGTCGCCTGCATAACCGTCAGCAAAATTCCCAACATAGGGACCATACATGCCGATGGTTGCGTATTGATTAAAATTTATCAAACTATCTGTCGCATATCCGTCAGCAGTACTTCCAGAAAAAGGGGCAAATAACAGTGCCGGTGAATATTGATTGAAACTGATCAAACTTTCATTGGCATATCCATCTGCATAACCCCCAAAATATGGTTGAAACACATCAGAGATACCAAAAACACTGCCATTTTGAAAATATCCATGCCCGTCAGCTATCCCACCCCGGTATGATTCATCCTGGGCATAGGAAACTTGTAAGGCAACGATAAAAAACAGGAAACTGAAAACCTTTTTCATAATCATAATTTAAAGTTGAAAAAGATTAAGGAGCCGTTCTTACTGCTCTTCCTCCCAAATGAAGGCTACGGGCTGCTGTTTGTGCACCGTTACGGTATCCAACAGATAAATAGGTAGTATAACTAGTGATTTCATACCAACTGCCTCCGCGTATAAATGTACCAAACCCAGTAGAGCCCGCATTTCCATTAGGCCACCCCGTTACATCTGCATCTCCCAGAGTTGATATTGAACCATTTCCGTTTAAACCAGTAAAAAGAACTCCGGCGGCATCAATACCCACACAAAATTCCCAAACATTGCCGGTTAAATCCATATTGCCATAAAATCCTGCACCGGATGTTGCCCTTCCAGTAGTACCTGTGGCAAATAGACCTACCCTCCCGGGGCCGTAAGATCCATTGGGACCGGATACTCCAATCGCCTGCCCGTTGGCCACAACCCCTCCCCATGACTCTGTTGCCATTCCCAGGTTGCTTAACTGCGTTCTTATATGAGGATTGATGGTTGTAGAGCCCCAGGCATATTCATTGATAACCCTTGGCAGTGTACCCCGGCAGGCTTTTTCAAATTCCATTTCTGTCATGGGCCTTAATCCGCTCCAATCAATAAATGAAAAGAAATCTGCTTTGTTGATGGTCGCAACTGCCATATTTTGTCCATCATTGTTTTCATTGTATGTATTGTTACCCGACAAATCGCAACCAAAAGTAGCGGGTACAGTATTGTTCAATCCAGAGTTGATGATCTTAATGACATTGTCTGCTATGGAGGAAGTGCCGGCCGCATAGGCCTGTGTATTTACTGCTGAATTGGGTACCACGTCAATTCTGGTTGCCTGTTGATCGTACGTGAGTGTATTTAAAAAATCCACCCATTGTTCATTGCTGATCTCATACTTCATCATATAAAATGAATTATACCCCATCGGAAAAGCTGCAGGCAGGGCCGGGCTGCCTCCAAATAAAGCACCTGATCCAATTCCGGCTGTTTGTTTGGTTGCATCTATATCTTGTGGAGTGAAATAAAATGCTCCACTTACATTTCCATCCCCTAACTGAAAAATGGATTGTGGAATATAAACCACTTCAGTACCAAAAACTTTAAAATTAAAAGCTCCGGAACCAACCAATGGATTCATTTTAAGCGTTACAGTTGTTGCTGAAATATTTCCCGAACCGGGATTGGTTCTGCGGATAAATATCCCCATCCCATCTGACACGGTATTTATTTGAAGTATACCTCCTGCAATACTATGATCTCCTGCGTTTGCAGAAACAACAGCATGCTTCCAAAGATTATCAATATTATTCTGGTATTTGACGAAAATCCACGCTCCATCCCAATTGTTGGGATACAATGGATTGATATTACCCATCGTATTCCAACTGTTATCCCAACTAACAGTGAATGTAATATTTTGACCAATAACTGAAATGTTTGTGATTTGTATATTATTGGCCGATGCAGTATACATCAATAACATACAGGTAAATACTGTAAAAAATCTTTTCATGTTGTTTCATTTTAGTAATAAAAAACTTTCGATAGCAAAAATTCAATTAAAGCCTTGATCTATCAATACTGCATATGCAGTAAAATGATGCAATATTTTTCAACATGATTGAATTAAATTTGACTGGTCAGTCAGATTTTTGTATTTGTAGAATATGGGTTTATCGAAAGCTAATAACAGATCACACTTGTAACAATGCATAGATGAAACAATTTTTTCGATTAATTATTCTTATTACTTTAAGCAATGTTAGCAGTTGTAATGGACAGCATAATAATGCCTCAACAGAATTAAAGACACATAAAATTGTTGGCGGAGGTTGTGATGGCTACGCATTGATGAATGTAGGCATGACTGAAATAATTCAACCTATTGATCCAAGAGCAGGTTGGTTTGAAAATGGCCAAAAATTGCAAAACGTGATATTTTCCTGGGCAAAATATTCCGGATCATCCGGGTAATTAAAAAATAAGTAGCTTACCCTTTTTCTCTTTGATTTAATATTACAACTCTAATAACAACAATAATGAAAAGGCCATTGGTATTTCCACAAACATCTGTTGATGATCCAGCACTTCAGAAATTGATCCTGTTTTATAATGAAACACTGGGGTTTTGTCCGAATAGTGTAAAAACTATGCACATACGGCCCGAAATTGCTTTGGCTTTTATTGAAATGAATAAAGCCGTAATGGAAAACAAAGGCAAGGTAAGCAGTGCTTTAAAAAGGCTTATTGGTTATATCAGCAGTTATAGTGCAGGTTGTAATTATTGCCAGGCACACACGATCAGGGCTGCTGAAAGATATAGTGCAGCGGAAGAACAAATGGAAAATATCTGGGACTATAAAACACATCCATCTTTTAACGAAGCAGAAAGAGCAGCACTCGACTTTTCTATTGCGGCTTCCGTAATACCGAATGCAGTGGATGACACAATAGCGGAAAATCTGAGAAATCACTGGGATGATGCAGATATTGTGGAAATATTGGGTGTAATTGCCTTATTCGGATTTTTAAACAGGTGGAATGATTCAATGGGAACTGAAATGGAAAACGGAGCCATTGAATCAGGAGAAAAATTATTAAAACAAAAAGGCTGGACCATCGGAAAACATAAATATCAATAATAAAACTGCATAAATTTTAAGGTAATATTTATCATTAATAATGAGAATACGAACAATTAAATTGACAACAACTTTATTTATTCTTTTTCAGGCTGCTGAAAACAAGTTCTTCCAGGAATGTTACAATTTTTGATTCGTCATTCACTTTTCCAAAATCAGTTAATGAAGGCAGATTGTACATAAAGTAATTCTGAATATGTGCCATTTCAATAATGGTACTGGATAATGATTTCGGATATTTATATTTCGGATTGCTTTCAAGAATAATATCGCCAATTTTAGCACACAGATTTTTATATGGTTGAAAAAAATGGTCTTTATTATCTGCTGTAACATGTTTTGTTAAATAAGCTTTACTGCCTTCAGCAATGATGATCTGGTGCAAAATACTTTCATTTACATAACTGGTTGAAATATCATCCTCCACAGTTGTTGCCAGCAACCTGATGACTTTCTTCAGTTTTCTATCAGGATCCTTTAAGTTTAGTATATGCATATTAACCCTGTATTCCAGCCAACTCCAGTACCAGGCAGTAATGTATAAAAGCAGTTTATGTTTGTTCTCGAAATACCTGTATACTCCGGCTTCTGTTGACTCAATTTCTTCTGCCAGTTTTTTAAACGTAAATGCTTCAAATCCATTTTCATGAATCAAAAGAATGCTGAATTGAATAATTTTTTTTCCAAGCTCAGTCTGTTCCGGATCTCTCAAAAACAATTTTTCATTCATTTTTATCTGTAACTGTAATTCCATATTATATTTCTGTTAACCAAATCCGGTAAAGTAATCAATCTAACTGTTCCTTTTACAAAAATAATTAAAAGTATTACAATTCCATGAGATAGTAATACTATCTTTTTAAATAATTTTACTATCTTCGCTTTTTATCAACACAAAAACTATAATATGGAACAACCCCATTTTTTTAAAGAAATTAAAAACGACCTGCCTGCCAGTATCGTTGTTTTTTTTGTAGCAGTTCCATTATGTTTGGGCATCGCACTGGCCTCCGGAGCACCGTTATTTGCCGGTATCATTGCTGGAATTATTGGTGGGATAATTGTAGGATTGGCCAGTGGCTCTCCTCTTGGTGTCAGCGGACCGGCAGCAGGACTGGCAGTAATTGTGCTTACTTCTATCGGAACCCTTGGTTCCTGGAATATTTTTCTGCTTGCCGTAGTGATTGCAGGAGTCATTCAATTATTGCTGGGGTTTTTAAAAGCAGGTTTTATCGCCTATTTCTTCCCTACCTCTGTGATTAAAGGGATGCTTACGGGTATTGGTTTATTGATCATACTCAAACAAATTCCACATGCATTGGGATATGATAAAGACTCAATTGGTGATGATGCTTTTCTGCAAGCTGATGGGGAAAATACGATTTCTTCTATAGGAAGTGCGATGGATCTCATCACTCCCGGTGCATTATTGATTGCTGTAATCTCCTTAGCAATTCTAATTTTATGGGATACAGTTTTAACTAAAAAACACAAGATATTTCAGTTGATACAAGGACCATTGGTCGTTGTGTTCCTTGGAATTCTGATGTATTACTTTTATCAAAATGGCATTCTTGGTTTTAGTTTAGCCAAAGACCAGGTTGTAAATATCCCCGTACCGGAGAATCTATCAGGCTTTTTAAACCAATTTACATTTCCTGATTTTTCTGCCATTGCAAATCCCGAGGTATATAAAATTGCCATTGTATTGGCCATTGTAGCAAGTCTGGAAACATTACTTTGTGTGGAAGCGACAGATAAACTGGATCCCTATAAAAGAGTAACACCCACAAACAGGGAATTAAAAGCCCAGGGCCTGGGCAATGTGATTGCAGGGTTAATTGGTGGCTTGCCAATAACACAGGTAATTGTGAGAAGCTCGGCAAATATCAATTTCGGAGGTAAAACCAAATTATCAGCAATCTTACATGGTGTGTTTTTATTACTCAGTGCTTTCTTTATTGCCGGGTTGCTCAATATGATTCCCCTAGCAAGTTTGGCTGCAATTTTATTAATGGTTGGTTACAAACTGGCAAAACCTTCGCTGTTTAAACAAATGTATAAGCTTGGCTGGGAACAGTTCATTCCTTTTGTAGCAACAGTGATCGCCATTCTGGCTACGGATCTTTTAAAAGGAATTACCATTGGAATTCTCTTTGGCATCTTTTACACCCTACGCCATAGTTACCGGAATGCATATCATATGAGAGATGTTGTAACAACCGAAGATGGCCATGAAGTACATCAACTTGTGCTGGCAGAAGAAGTTTCCTTTTTTAACAAAGCCAGTGTAATAAAAGCGTTGGATGCTATACCTCAAAATTCAAAAGTGATCATTGATTGTACAAAATCAAAATCAATTGCACATGATGTAGTTGAATTGATAAAAGACTATGAAAGTAATGCAAAGATCAAAAACATTACCGTTGAAAAAATAAATTTTATTGAACCCGTTTAAATCAACTATTAAATTATTAAGATGAAAACATTAACGAAAGAAATGCAGGCCTCCATTACTCCTTCCGGGGCGCTTGAATTATTAAAAGACGGAAATAAAAGATTTGTAAATAATCTAAAAGTAAACCGGAATCTTTTACAACAGGCGAATGAAACTTCTGACGGACAACATCCATTTGCTGTAATATTAAGTTGTATTGATTCCCGCACTTCTGCTGAACTTATTTTTGACCAGGGGCTGGGAGATATTTTCAGTACAAGAATTGCAGGTAATATCATCAATGAAGATATTCTGGGCAGTATGGAATTTGCCTGTAAAGTGGCCGGTTCAAAAATAATTGTAGTCTTAGGACATACAAAATGCGGTGCAATAAAAGGAGCTTGCGATCATGTGGAAATGGGAAACCTGACAGCTTTACTAACAAAAATACGCCCGGCTGTTGATGATGAACTGACTGTAAAAGAAAACCGCAATTCGGGCAATGCTGAATTTGTAGAAAAAGTAGCTACAATCAATGTAAAACGTTCTGTAAAGGCGATCCTTGAAAGAAGCCCCATTTTAAAAGAAATGATTGAAAATGGAGAATTGGGTATCACATGTGGTATTCATGATATCAGTTCGGGCGAAGTTGAGTTTTACGATGAATCTTCCATAACCTGATAATATTTTATGGGTGCAGGCTGTATATTATTTACAGCCTGCATTTTTAATTTGACTAATAAAATGCTAAAAAAAACATTCTTTACTCTTCTTATTATTTACTGCAACAGTTCATTTTCTCAGGAAACACGTCTTTCAGATCATAATAATATCAACTGGATTTCCTATACCGGTTTATTTAAAATAAACCAGCGGGTATCATTACACACGGAATATCAATGGAGAAGTGTAAACGGAATTAAAAACACTCAACAAGGATTAATTAGAACAGGATTGAATTTTACCTTAAATAAAGATATCAATCTGAATGCTGGATATGCTTTTGTTGAAACCTTTCCTTACGGAGATTATCCAAACTTGTATAATTTTCCCGAACACAGGATCTATGAACAGGCATTGATAAAAAATAACATTGGTATATTGGGTCTAACCCATCGCCTTACTCTCGAACAACGTTTTGTTGGCAAGATCAACTATATTAATTCAAAAAAAACGATTGATTATGTCTTTTTAAACAGATTCAGATACAGAATCAGGTCAGAACTGGGGATTAATCATAAAGAATTATCTCAGAAAAACACCTGGAGCATTGCATTGCAGGATGAATTGTTTATTGGCTGGGGGAAAAATATTGGTACAAATATTTTCGATCAGAATCGAATAGCCATTTTATTGGGATACAGAATTAATCCAATGATTAAAATTGAAGCCGGATATATAAATCAAACAATACAGCAGCCAAAAAGGGTAAACAATTGGGCTGTATTTCAATACAATAACGGTATAGCTGTCAATGCAATAATTGCAATTGATTTTACCAAATAAAATATCTATTCTAAAGATCTGTTTTCCGGTTATTCTCTCAGAAAAACAGCTTTTTGAACTACTTATAATTTTACAATCAATTTTGTTTATTTTTACTTTTGGTAAAAAAAATAAATACTTGTTTATATGAAGTTTAATCAAATATTAATAATAATTATTGTTTTCAGTATACTATCTTTTTCTTGTTCAAAAAGTTCCGATAATCCTGTAAACAGCATTACCCAATCACCAAAAGTTGGAACCAGCTGGACTTACCAACAAGACAAGTTCAAAGCCGACGGTATTCAGTATGTAACCAGCAATGTAGTTTACAGAGCAGTAAGTGAAGAAGTTCATGGCGGAGAAACCTGGTTAAGAGTGGTTGATGACTCATCCTATCTGGTTTACCTCTTGAAAGTAAAATCCGGTGGTCTGTATCAATTTGCCAACAATGCATCCTACCTACTGTGTAAGAGCCCTGCTGCCGTAAATGATGTATATACTACCTACAATCGTGGTTCTACAGAAACATTTACTGTTAAAGAAGTAAATATATCCATCGGATCTGCAAACGGATCCAGTTACCATAATGTAAATAAATATGAAGGTTATCAGGGAACAGAACTGTTTGATCTCATTTGGTATAACAGCGAAACATGGTTCCCAAGAAGGGAAACTTATATACATGACCCATTTACCGGAATTTACCGCAGAGACAAAAGATTGATACTATTTAGTATCAGTTACTAAAACCCTGCAGTATTTTTTTCTTTTGATATTCAGGTTGTAAATATCACTTATCCTTATAATTCAGATAGGTTTTGAAAATGAAAGATCTTCCATTAAATATTATATAATACTTTTGTATTGTTAAGTTAATATACTTTTCAGACCACCCTTTTCACTTACTTTTTGAAAATTGTCTGTTATGCAAATAAGATTTTTTCTTTTATCCTTGTTTTGTATTCTAATCATTTCTGTCCGGGCTCAGCAAAAAACAATTTTCACTGGAGCCGTTATCAATGAAAATAATACCCCTTTACCCGGATCAAGCATTTATATATTGAATAAAGATCTGGGTACAAACGCAGATGAAAAAGGAAATTTTATCTTTCCAGATCTTCCGGAAGGAAAATATGAAATACAGGTTTCTTCCATTGGATATGCAACGCTAAACTCAACTGTTAACATCAGTAAAAACATCTCAGGTCCCATAAAGTTTACATTACAAAATGCATCAAAACAACTGGATGCCGTTTTTGTAAGTGCACAAAAAACAGAAGAATTTTTACAAAAAGTTCCTTTAAGTATTACAGCTTTATCTTCACGCCAGGTGGCAGAATTTCGTTTATGGAACAGTGAAGATCTCACAGCGATAATCCCCAATTTATATGCTGCCAATTCTGGTGATGACAGGAATGTAACATCCATACGTGGGATTACGACCACTTCTTATGATCCGGCTGTAACAACATATATCGATGGTGTAAATCAATTTAGTTTAGACACGTATATTGCCCAGCTAACAGATATCGAAAGAATTGAAGTTTTGCGTGGCCCCCAGGGAACATTATACGGAAGAAATGCCATGGCAGGAGTAATCAATATCATTACTAAACAACCGGGCAATAAAATGACCGGTTTTATTGAAATGAGTATGGGTGATTACGATCAACTCCGTACCAGTGCGGGTTTAAGGTTCCCTGTAATAAAAAATACATTGTTCGTTGGAATCTCTGCGGCATACAGCAAAAGAAATGGATATTATACAAATGATTTTTACAATAACAGTTTTGATAAACAATCCGTTGTTTCTAATAATTACTATATAAAATATTATGCAAATAAAAAACTGCACTTTACTTTAAATGCGAAACATCAAAACAACCGCAATAACGGAGCTTTTCCTTTGGTGAATGGCGTTGATGAAGCCCTTGACAATCCATTCCATCTTAACCAGGATGCCACTGCAAAAATGATTGACAATACTTTTAATATTTCTTTGGTTACCACGTATAGCGGTAAAAAAATAAACTTCAGTTCACAATCATCTTATCAAAGCAACAGAAGGTATTATGACAAACCGCTGGACGCTGATTTTTCTCCTATTGATGGGGTAACAGTCATTAATAATTTTGAAAATAAATGGAATAAAGTACAAGTGTTTACACAGGAATTTAAACTCAATTCTCCGGCAACTTCAGCAAAGAGGGTAAAATGGACTGTTGGCAGTTATTTGTTTTTCCAGAACAACCCTGTAAAACAGGCTATTCACTTTGGTAAAGATGCTGCTTTTGTTGGTGCACCGGATACCAATTTCTCTCTTATCAGTACAACAAAAGGTAAAAATTCTGGTATCGCTTTATTTGGTCAGTCTACAATTACAATTACCAAAAAACTGAACCTGATTCTTGGATTGCGTTATGATTATGAAAAGAAGAAATACAATGTATTGGGAGAATACCTGAAAGAACCTTTTCCGATATTCGAAACAAGACCCGATACAAGTGCCAGTGCAAATTTCAATGCCTTCTCTCCAAAAGCAGGATTGTCGTATAGTTTAAACAAACACAGTGATGTATTTATTACTTACAGCAGGGGTTACAGAACCGGAGGATTGACAGCATTAAATTCAGACCCGTCTCAACCTCCTCTGTACCCGTATAATCCGGAATACAGCAACAATATGGAGGCGGGCATTAAAAACAGTTTTTTTCAAAATCGTTTACAATTGAACGTTTCTTTGTTTATAACAAAAGTTACAGATGCCCAGGTGCCCACTCTTTTATTACCCGACGCTGTAACCGTTACAAAAAATGCCGGAACACTAACGAGTAAAGGATTTGAAGTTGAAATTGCAGCTAAACCAGTTAAAGGATTACAGGCAGATTATAATTTTGGTTACACTGATGCCCGGTATGATAAATTAAAACTGGCCCAGAACGGATCAACTGTAAATCTGGATGGCAAAAAACAAATCTATACACCTGAGGCCACTTCCATGCTTGCCTTACAATACAGTTATTCTTTTGGGGTTAAACATGTATTTAATTTTATTTCCAGGATTGAATGGCAATATCTGGGTAACCAATATTTTGACTTATCCAATAACATTAAACAGTCTGATTACAGTTTATTGAATATTCGCTTTGGTATATCTTCCGGGCAAACATCATTGATGTTTTGGGCAAGAAATCTTGGAGACAAGAAATACATAGCATATGCCTATGATTTTGGTGCGGTTCATTTAGGCAATCCGAGAACAATTGGTTTTACATTATCAACAGCTTTTTGAGATAAATTCATACATACATTGTTTTCTGAAAATTAAATAAATGTTTAATAAAGAACAAAATTGAACAGAGTCTATTTTACAGTAATATCCCTTGTAACTTTAGTGCTTATAACCAATTTATCCTTTAAATCGGTCACTAACGACAGCTATACCCAACTGTATCACTCAAAAATAAACGGGTTTTATCAGGATGAAACTGCTTTACTATCATTGATCAAAAAACTAAATATAGATTCCGGATACGGGAGGCAGGAAATTATCTACAAATTAAAACAATCGAGATTACAACTTAAAGGAATAGATTTTTGGTTGCGTTACCTTGATCCAGTTGTATATCATAAAATAAACGGTGCCCTTTCTGTGGAATGGGAAACAGAAGTTTTTGAAAAATTTGAGCCCCCGTATAAACGGGAAGGATCCGGGCTTTCCCTTGCAGAAAAATACCTGCTTGAAAAAAACATTTCAAAAGATTCACTTATCTATTTAATAAGTTCATCTCAACAAAGCATATCACATTATTTAAAAGATTCCATAACGGTTAACCTGCAGGAACACGACCATTTCTTTTTGGCCAACAGGCTTTTTTTACTAAACCTGGCTGCAATTTATACAACGGGGTTTGAATGCCCCGACCCGTTGAATATCATACCTGAATTAAATGCGATGTTGCAGGATGTAAAACAGATCTATGGAGCTTATCATGCCCAATTCCCCAAATACGCTTTATCCACCGATTACGTTAACCTGTACGATCAGGCAATAAAATTTGTACACTCCCAACCATTGGATCCGAATGCATTCAATCATTTTCTTTTTATTAAAGATTATGTGAACCCTCTGTTTAATTTGAATCAAAGAATGATCAGGGACTATCAGGTTATTTCAAGAAATTTTAACGATTTCAGTTTAGACAATAACAGCAACTCAATTTTCGACAAATCCCTTTACGCGGGACAAAATACGAAAGGAATATATATAGCCGTTGATGATTCTGCGTTATTAGGCGAAATAAAAGCCACCGGGAAACTCTTGTTTTACGACCCGATATTATCGGGTAATAACAAACGAAGTTGTGCTTCCTGTCATAAACCAACTGAATATTTTACGGATACCATTAAAACCACCAGCCTGCAATTCGATGGCCAAAACAACTTAACCAGGAATACTCCAACATTGATCAATGTTATGTACAATCATTTGATCATGCTCGATGGAAAGCATGTTTCCCTTTTGGCCCAGGCCAGGGATGTTGTAAAAAATCCGATCGAAATGGGATCAAAAGATGTTGATATTGTAGATAAAGTGATGAGCTGTGGGATTTATGAAAAGGCTTTCCGGAAATTTGTAAAATTCACCCCCAATGCAAAAAAAATAAGTATTGATCATATCGTTTCTGCTGTGATATTGTATTATAGCAGTTTTAGTAATAATTATTCTCCCTTTGACGATGCAATGAATAAGAAAAAAGCACTCCCATCCGATTGTATAAATGGCTTTAACCTGTTTATGGGAAAAGCCCAATGCGGAACCTGTCATTTTGTTCCGCAATTCAATGGAGTAAAGCCACCCTATATCAATTCTGAATTTGAAGTTATTGGAATACCTGCTGAAAAAAGCGGTAAATCATTGAGTGCCGACCGGGGCAGGGCCGCAATTTATGCATCTGCAGAAATGCAACACGCTTTCAGAACCAGTACCATACGCAACGTTGCATTTACAAAGCCTTATATGCACAATGGGGTATTTAACAGCCTGGAGGAAGTGATCGATTTTTATGATGCCGGGGGCGGAACGGGCAAGGGTATAAAAATAAACAATCAAACCCTGACGGCAGATTCATTGAAACTTTCAAAAACGGAAAAACAACAATTAACAGCTTTTATACAATCATTGAATGAAAATATTATTTTCGAAGAAGCTCCCCGGTTGTTACCTGTATCCCAAAATAAAACACTGAATAACCGAAAAATTGGCGGGGAATATTAAATAGCATTTATCATGAAAAAAAACTACCTGCTTATATTTTTTGTTTTGGCTGTATTGGCTTTCCAATGTTCGTTGCAAAAAAAAACCAGCTATGATCTGCCAGCCTACTTGCCAGAGGAGAGAAAGGAGGAATTTTTATCCAACCTTGAAAAAGGAAAAACACTTTTCAAAGAAAATTGCAGTGGATGCCATGGAATTTTCACAAAAGGAAAAGACAGTATCCCTAATTTTACAAATAAAGAGATCAGCAATTACACGATGGCCTATCAAAACAATGATCAGAAAAATCATGCGGTAATAAAAAAACTGCTCCCCGAAGAACTTTCCATGATCATGACATTTTTAAAAATGCGCAAATTTAAAGGTAAAGCTGAACATTGATAAAGTACTGACCCGGGATATATTTCACAATCAAACAGTTCTTATAAACCGGCTTATTTACTTTTTATTATTTTAGTGGTTTTTATTTCACCTCCCTGATTTAATTCAAGATAATATACTCCTTTACTTAAATTATCCAGTTTGTTTATCTGAAAACTATTAAAGCCTTTATTTACATACTGATTTACAGTTTTTACTATTGCCCCTTTGGAATCAATGATCCGGATGGTTATCATACCTTCCTGATTAAATACTGAAGCAAATAAGAAATCATTATTAAATGGATTGGGTGAAATGGTTATTTCACTTCCCGAATTGGTACCGGTATAGATCCGGACAATAAAAGAATACGAGAATTTTCCATCTATATCATTCATCCGTAAACGATAATATACATACCCATCCAGAAAACCATCATCCGTAAAATCATATTTATTTATTGTGGATTGTATTTGCGCATTCAATACCCCTATACTTTCAAAATTAACTGCATCGTAACTGCGTTGTATCTCAAAATTTTTCAGATTTATTTCTTCCGTTGTTGTCCACTGAAGCAGGTTTGTTTTCCCTTGTCCGGCAACATTAAATGTTAACAATGTGAGAGGTAAGGGACCTCCGCAATTCGGGAATATTTTAGAAGAATCTATTTTGGAAAGCCCGTCTTCATCTGTTACAGTTAATTTAATGAACCAGGAATAATCATCCCCGTTACATCCGATTCTGGAAATAATACTGGTAGTGAGTTTATTGGTATCTATTGGTTCTGTATGCTGGTGATTATTATGCCTTAATGCAGTTTGCCATTTGTAAAATAATTTATCTGTTGTATGTTCTGCATCCGTTACAACTGCCTGCAACGTATATGCCGTATCTGCTCCCAGGGTATACTTTGAATTTTTTACAGGGCTGATGATATTTACAACGGGAGGAGTATTATTTATAGAAATGATAATACTGTCAACAGTAGTGGCATTCAGATTATCTTTTACAGTTAGTTTCACCACAAATTTCTTTGGTGCCGAAGTACCAGAACTAAAACTATGCGAAGGATTGGCAGTAGTATTTAATGCTGAACCGTCGCCAAAATCCCAGCTATGAGTTACAGATGGGCCATCAGGATCGTAAGATAAATTCCCGGTAAAATTCACACTAAGCGGTCCGGCACCATAAGTTTTATCAGAACCCATAACTACAACGGGCGGCTGGTTTCCCCCGAAGCTGATCCGCTTGATACTATTAGATACGATATCTGTACAAAACAGGCTACCATCAAGTGGGTTTTGGCTCATACAAACTATAGCCCCGAAATTTGTGGCAAAAGCACTTACCGTCTGCACTTTATCTGTAAACTGAATGGAAATATTTTTTATCCAGCCAGCTCCGTAATCCGTAACAAAAAAAGTATTATTATATTGAGATGGGAAAAGGTTTCCTGTATACCAGCATCCGCCAGATGCAGCATTTCCCCGGAAAGGAGTTCCAGTAACCCCTGAACCAGGAGAACCTATTTGCTTTTTCGTAAAGTTATTGGAAGTATACACAGCAACTCTGGCACTGTCGCTATCATGCTTCCAGTCTAATGAAGGCAACCGGTGAAAAAACCGGTTATCATTAACACTTGTGATTGGAACTGATCCGTTACATGGATTATACACCGTATGAATATTATCAGCTGTAGCCTGTTTTAACAGATTTCTAAACGTGAAATATTGCTGGGTACATCCGCCGATACCATATAAAGGATTGGGTTCATCTTTATTCTGTGTTGTAAGCGGTGCATAATTAAGTTCAGAATTTAATCCTTCATAAAATGGCCAGCCACAGTTTGCTGCCGGTTCTTTGATAATACTCAGTTCTTCCAAATCACCCCAGCCAACATCTGTAATATAGATCTCTCCGATGTCTCCAGTTACAGGGTTTGTAGAGCCGGTATTCGGGCGCACGGTAATCCTGAAAGGATTTCTCAATCCAATTGTCCATACTCTAGATTGTGCAGAACGTGGTGCTCCGGAATTATAAAAAGGATTGCTGCTTATCCCGTTTCCGGTTACCGGATCGATCCTTAATATTTTCCCATTCATACTGTTTATCATTTGTGAACGGAATGCACCCACATTTTCATTGGTACGAATGATCCCATCAGTAAGTGCCTGGGAGTAATAACTCAAATTATCGCTACCATAATCTGTAGAACTATAACTGGAAGCATCACCTGAAGAAACAAGCAAAGTCCCATCGGAGGCAAATGCCAAAGTTCCAATTCCATGAGATTCATATAAAATAGGTATTCCGGTTGTTTTTGTTTCTCCGATTAATATTGTACGTGAGGCAGGGATAACCACTAAATTTCCGGCACTAACCGTAGTCTGATACCTGGTAACCCTTCCAATGGTTGCAGAATAATAATTATTAGTATTGTTATTATAAGAAGGCAATCCGAAAAAAAGTAAATGGTGCCTGTCTACAACGTAACTAACATAAATAAATCCATTGACGTCAAAATTGGGATCCAGTGCAAATCCAAGCATACCATGATCTCTCCAGTCACCAACTTCAGGAGAAATATCTAAAACCGCTGTTGCCTGTTTTACATAACTGCTAGATAAACTATTCCAGTTACTTACAAAAACCTTCCCCCCTTTTTCCCAAACAAAAAGTTTGGTCCCATCATTATTAAATGCCGTGCCTACAGGTTGTGTCCATCCGGTAATTTCTGTAAACGAAAAACCTGTTGGCAATGTCTGTGCATGTGAAAGTTTAAATGCACAATGAAAAGAAATCAATAAAATGATTCTGAAAATAATCTTGTTATTCATTTTGTAAAAAAAATTATACAAACTCTTTTAAATAAAAATAGTAATTGGAAAAT
>JBBKWV010000234.1:0-9366 GCA_037969135.1 Ferruginibacter sp. | reverse complement strand
TTTTTTACCCAAATTGGGATTTTGGACCAAACGTATATAGGTGCCGCTAATTACCGAAATATCGGTGATCTGTGGCGCCGGGTTTGCTTCTCCGGAATAGCTTAAAAACTGTTTTCCTGTCTCACTGTCTATATAAAAATCTATTTGGCTGTATTTTTCGCTGATCTTTTTTGCAGCGATGCTTGTTATATGCACCGTATTGGAAATTATTTTATATGGCTTTTCGTATATACCAGCAAACTTGTCTTTCTTCCAGTAGCCGTTTACAATACTGTCTTTATCAGCATTTAATTTATAGGTCATGGTCCCTTTACCTTCCCTGTTTCCCTTCTGCCAGTTTCCTGTATAAGAATCACCGTTCTTCCAGTCGTATTTTCCCTGCCCGCTGGGCAGTCCTGATTTGAATTCACCGGCATAAACATCAACACCTGTTGCTTCCCCCTGGCCTTCCGCTTTTCCATTCTTACACTCGCCTGCGTAAATTCCTTTTAATGAATCGGCAAGCACCATGCATTCCTGCGATTTTGTGTCATTGTTAAATATTAAAAGAGCAAATAAGACTATTGAGCTGAATTTTATTCTCATGTATTTAATTTATAATATTAAAAATACTGGTATTTATTTAAAAAGCCGGTTAACATTGGCAAAGTATTAAAAAAATTACCATTATTAAATGCTACATTTGCGCCAGTTCATTTATTCCGCGGCATTTTAAGCCAGTTTTTATTGATAATATTCCATTCCCAATAAATGCTTTTAAAAGCACTCTCGTTTTTGATGATGAAGATCAACCCTTCATTCCCGCATTCATCTTAATTTATTAAACATTGTTATTCACAGATTTAAAGATCATTGAGCCCATATTAAATGCGCTCCACAAGGAAGGTTATGTAAAACCAACTCCTATTCAGCAGGCTGCCATTCCACATGTGTTGGCCGGAAAAGACCTATTGGGCTGTGCCCAAACCGGTACGGGCAAAACTGCCGCCTTTGCTATACCCATGTTGCAGTTGTTGTCGAAACCACATGCATCTGTTCCGGGTCAGCGACCAATCAGGGCGTTGATACTTACACCAACACGGGAGCTGGCTATTCAGATCCAGGAAAGTTTTAACGCTTATGGCGCTGAACTGCGACTGAAAAACCTGGTTGTATTTGGCGGGGTGAACCAAATGCCGCAAACACAGGCTTTAAAAAGAGGTGTAGATATCCTGGTAGCAACACCGGGCCGTTTGCTTGATTTGATGAGCCAGGGTTTTATCAACTTAAAAGACGTTGAAATTTTTGTTCTGGATGAGGCAGACCGGATGCTGGACATGGGTTTCGTTCATGATGTAAAAAGAATCATAACTAAAATTCCTGTAAAACGCCAAACGCTTTTCTTCTCTGCAACCATGCCAAAAGAAATTCAGGGACTGGCAAATGCCATTCTTACAAATCCCGAAAAAGTAGAGATTACACCTGAATCAACCACAGCGGAAACAATAGAGCAATCCATTTATTTTCTGGATAAAGCGAATAAAAAATTACTATTGGCAGATATTTTAAAAGACAGCTCTATAGAAACTGCCCTTGTTTTCACCCGCACAAAACATGGTGCAGATAAAGTGGTAAAAGATTTGTTGAGAATTGGAATTAAAGCAGAAGCCATACACGGAAATAAATCTCAAAATGCCCGTCAAAGAGCTTTGAGTAATTTTAAAGACAGAACAACAAGGGTGCTCGTTGCCACGGATATCGCCGCCAGGGGTATTGATGTAGACGAACTGACACATGTGATCAATTATGAATTGCCCAATGTGCCGGAAACTTATGTACATCGCATTGGAAGAACAGGCAGGGCCGGTTTAAGCGGTATTGCATTTTCTTTTTGCGACCAGGAAGAACTGGCATATCTGAAGGATATACAAAAAATGATTGGCAAAGAAATTCCAAAAGTGACCAACCATTTTTATCATTTAGATCTTTCGGGTGTTAAGGCATTGCGGCCAACCAATGGTAAAACCCAAGAAAGCCGGCATGGTGGACACAATCACAACAGGCCCACACATCGGAAGTTTACCAAACAACGGTATTAAAATAAATTAAAAATAATAGGTTCAGGATGTTCAAAAGGTTGGTGTAACTTTTTAAACATCCTGAACTTTTTAAATGAATAAATCAATTGAACAGTGTTTTATCTTTGTCAACTCAAAATTTGAATGATGTTTAACAAGCGTATTAAAATAAAAGAATTACTGGTTTCTGATAAATCCGGTTATGAAGCAACCGTTATGGGCTGGGTTCGTACTTTTCGCAACAACCAGTTTATTGCTTTGAATGACGGAAGTACCAATAATAATTTGCAGATCGTTGCAACACTTGGCCTGTTTGATGAAACTGTTTTGAAACGCCTCACAACAGGCGCATGTATCAAAGCGGTTGGCGAAGTGATACCTTCGCTGGGCAAGGGCCAGAAGGTTGAATTAAAAGCTTCTTCTATTGATATTTTAGGCGACAGTGATGCGGAAAAGTTTCCCTTACAGCCAAAAAAGCACAGCCTGGAATTCTTGCGGGAGATCGCACATCTTCGTTTTCGCACAAACACTTTCGGAGCCATTTTTCGGGTGAGGCATTCGCTGGCGTTTGCTATTCATCAGTTTTTTAACGACAGGGGGTTTGTTTATTTACACACACCCATCATTACAGCAAGTGATGCCGAAGGTGCCGGGGAAATGTTTAAAGTAACTACGTTGCCATTAGATGGATCAGCCATAGATAAAGAAGGCAATATTAATTTCAAGGACGATTTTTTCGGCCGCAGTACAAACCTTACCGTTAGTGGTCAGCTTGAAGGGGAGCTCGCAGCAATGGCTTTCAGTGAAGTGTATACTTTTGGTCCTACTTTCCGTGCAGAAAACAGCAACACTGCCCGCCACCTGGCAGAATTCTGGATGATTGAACCGGAAGTCGCCTTTGCCGACCTGGAAGACAATATGGATCTTGCTGAAGAGTTTATTAAGTACATCATTAAATATGCAATAGAAAACAATGAAGAAGACCTGGAGTTTTTGGCCCAGCGTCTGGAGGAAGAAGAAAAACAAAAGCCCCAGAATGATCGCAGCGAAATGGGATTGCTGGATAAACTGAATTTTGTAATTAACAATAATTTTGAAAGGGTAACCTATACAGAGGCAATTGATATTTTAAAAGAAAGCAATCACAACAAGAAAAAGAAATTTCAATACCTTATTGAAGGCTGGGGGGTGGATCTGCAAAGCGAACATGAGCGTTACCTGGTAGAAAAACATTTTAAAAAACCCGTGATCCTTACCAATTATCCCAAAGAGATAAAGGCTTTTTACATGCGACAGAATGATGATGGAAAAACGGTTGCCGCAATGGATATCCTGGCTCCAGGCATTGGTGAAATTGTTGGTGGCAGCCAGCGGGAAGAACGACTGGATAAACTTTTAAACAGGATGAAAGAAATGGATATCCCTGCCGAAGAACTGGACTGGTATTTAGATACCAGAAGGTTTGGTGCCTGCCCGCATGCGGGATTTGGATTGGGTTTTGAAAGGCTGGTATTGTTTGTGACCGGGATGACGAATATCCGGGATGTGATTCCTTTTCCAAGGTTTCCAAAGAGCGCTTCCTTTTAATATTTTAAAAAGACTCAAAAAAACCGTTGCAATGCATCGGTTTTTTTTATTGCCATAGTATTAGGATATTTATGCTTTCCAATAAAATTATATGATCAAAAGAAAATACCTCGATATTATCCTTAACCCGCTTGAGCTTCTTAGAACTCAAAAAGTATTACAGGTAAACCCAACTGTACCCGCAGAAAGAGTAGAACCTGAAGAAATAAAGATAATTGTGTATGATTATAACCGGGATAAGTCAGAATGCCTGGCGTTAAATAATGTTGAAGAAACTTATCCGTATCTGCAATCTTCAAACTATACCTGGATCAATATTGACGGCCTTCGAAAAATTGATATTGAAAAAGTATGTACCTATTTTGGTATACACCCCTTGATGACAGAAGATATTTTAAGTGTTGGACAGCGTCCTAAAATGGATGAAATCAACGGGCTTGTATTTTGTGTACTGAATATGCTTTATTTCAATGAAAAAAATTCGGCCGTAGAAACAGAACAGGTCAGTATTGTTCTGGGGAAAAATTTTGTACTTAGTTTCCAGGAAGATAAATCCAGGGATGCTTTTAATCCATTGAGAGAAAAACTAAAAATAAATAACAGCAAGGTCAGGCAAAATGGCATCGATTTTCTCTTTTATATCCTGATTGACCTGATCGTTGATAATTATTACCTGGTGATGGAAGATCTGGGAGAAAAAATAGAACAACTGGAAGAAGATATCATCAGGCATGCCAATACCCTTAGTCTTGCCAAGATAAATATTATGCGTAAAGAAATGATCGTGCTTAAAAGAAGTATTTCACCGGTACGGGAACTGGTGAATGGTATTTTAAGAAGTGAAAGTGAATTGATTGATGAAAGAACAGAAAAATATTTCAAAGACGTTTATGACCATATAAATCAGGCAAATGATCTTGCAGAAAACTATCGTGATATGATGATGAACTTGCAGGATCTTTACATGAGCAATGTAAACTTAAAGCTGAATGAAGTAATGAAAGTGATGGCAATTGTAACCTGTTTATTAGCACCCGCTGCAGTGATCGGTGGGATTTTTGGGATGAATTTCGATCGTATCCCTCTCTTACACAACCAATGGGGGTTTTTTATTTCTGTCATTCTTATGCTTATCATCCCCGTATGGATGATCATCCTGTTTAAGAAAAGGGGATGGTTTTAATTTAAAATAACGGATACTCTTTTAAATTTTTACTTCCTGGTAGTTGTTATACACTGTTTTTTTCTTTTTTAAACACCGGTACAGTACTGCAGGGTTCCCCATACATAATGCTTTTGGCAACCGGCCTGAGCAATTTTGTGATTTCAATATATGCTTCTTCGGATACCGGCAACTCTCCGCAACCTTTGATCACAACCCTTTTTTCAGCAAAATCTTCTACAGCAATGTTTCCAATATTTCTCAATAACAGGTTTCTTTTTGCTGTTTCTTTGTTTCCAAAAACAATCTCCTTTGCCACGGGTTGCAAAACACTTGCAGCCAACATATAGGCCCACATGGGAATTACGGCATCTGCTGTACAGGTTATGGCTGCAATTTTATCCTGATAAACTGAACTGTCAAAGGATTTAAGTGCAAGCCTGAAGTCCTTTTCTTTTAAAATTAAACCCATAAACAGAAAGTCTTTCATATCGAATAAAATCACTTCCTCTTTCGGGTAATATGTTTCCAGATTCAGGGTAATGATACCACTCTCTGCTACTTTATTTACAAAAACATCTGACATCGTGTAAAATTAAAACAAAAAAGCCGGCTCATTGTTTAAGCCGGCTGTTAATATTCTTATATGGGTAAATCAATAAAAACTACTGCGGGTGTCTTTAATGGAAGCCTGCTTCTTTAAACCTTCATACCAGTTATTAACCTGGCTGCGCATATTATTCAGTTTTGACTTTGCCTGTTCGTCTATTGCTTCCTGTGTATCTGCATTTAAAGGTTGTACGCTGTTTACCTTAATTACATAAACTGCACTCGTGCCGTTTATTGGAGTAGATGGTTTTGTCAGATATTCTTTATTAAAAGCTGCTCCGATTATTTTGGATTCAACCCCCATACCGTTTATTACCTGACTCGACAGGGTAATGGAAGAATCAGCACCAACTTCCTGGATTGACTTATTGTAAGCTGCCGCAGCAGATTCCAGTGTTGGGTTAGCTCCTAACTTTTTAATAATAATTTCTGCTTTCTTTTTATTGCGAATAATTGCTTCGGCTCCCGGTCTTGCTGTTGTGGCATCCTGAACACCTTCTTCCAATACTTTATCCAAAACTGCTACAACAAACTGATCTCCGATGCTGTATGGTTCGCTAACTTCTCCTTTTTTTGCTTCAAAAGCCCATTTGATCAATTGTCTGGCATCCTGCAAACCGCCGGCGGTATAATCATTTTCCTTTATTGCATTGGGCACCTGGGTAAGGTGTATCCCTGATTTTTCAAGGTATTTTTCAAGCGATTCCTTGTTTTTTTCAGCCGAAGCTTTGGTTGCATCCAAACTGGATTTATTGATAGTTATATCACTTGGATTTATCTCTTTTCCAACAAATGCAATTTTATATGCCGGTTTAAAATTTGTTTGGTTTAAAATATCAATTACATGGTATCCGAATTGTGTTTGAACCACTTTTCTTGAACCAACCGGATTTTCAAAAGAAAAATCATTGAATTCAGGTACCATAGTACCATAGGCAAATGTTCCCAGATCGCCGCCTTTATCCTTGCTGCCGTCTGTTGAATATTTTAAAGCCATGGTAGCAAAATCAGCGCCTTCAAGAATTGCATTATAGATACTATCTGCTAATTTTTTGGCTGTTGAGTCAGCGTTAATAGCCTGTCCGGTTCTTGGATCATTTACCGGTATTAATATATGCCTTGCTTTTACACTGTCGGGAAGTTGTTTGGTACCCAGCACTTTTGCCAACGCATAATTTCCATTATCAAGATAGGGGCCATACACTGTTCCCATAGGAACAGAAATGATGGAATCAATAGCAGATGAATTTATTTTTGCCTTAGGTTTATATTTATCTTCAAACTCAATTGCAGATGCATTTCTAGCTACGAAATTTTTTGCATTTGTATCTGCAGCAAACGGGGCCACTAATTCTGCAATAAGTGAAAAAGTTTTGGCGCTGTCATCTGCACTTGGCAGCTGGCTAAAGCTTGCGTAAGAGATCATGCGGCCTTTTTCCTGCTTGAAAAGGTCTTTGTGTTTTTTCACATAGTCATTTACATCAGCGTCTGAAACAGTAATACTGCTGTCGGCAATTTCTGAATAAGGAATACTTACATAAGAAATGGTTGCGAAATTTTTGGCGGCACTGATATCTTTCTCCTGCATCCATGTGGGGTAATATACACTTGCATTCAACAGGCCGGAATATTTTGCTACAATGGAAGTAAGTCTTAATGGATCTACAATTTGTGCATTTACCAATTCTCTTTGTTCACCTTTAAACTTCTTAATATTATTCAATGTTGATTGCGCTTTTGAAATATCCAACTTACCGGTTGCCGGATCTACCATACCTTGCTCCTGCATTAATGGATTATTTTGCTCATTGCTTAATAATATAGACGATAATTCTTTTGAAGTAAATTCTATTCCCAGTTTTTCTGCTTCGGCAAAGAATATTTTTTCTGCAACGATCTGGTTCCACATTTGCTCACGGGTTTGGTAGGTTTGTGTACCACTGCTTTTTTGTCCGCTGCGTTGTTCCTGCTGGTCTTCAGTTTGTCTGACCCTTTTATTAAAGTAAGCCAATTCTATAGCTTCACCATTAACTTTACCTACATTGGTAGATAAAGAACCAAACAGTTGGTTTCCGCCCTGATTTGAATCCATTAATATAAAACCAATTAAACTAAGGGATATAACAACAATTACAATTGCTGCTCCTTTATCACGAATACTTTGAATAATTTGCATGTTACTTATTTATAAGTTTTTTGGACGGCAAAAATAGGGTAAAAAAGGATATGAACAAATTGTGGAAAACCATCTATAAGCTGTATAGGTTAAGGATTTTATCAAATAGGGATTTTATCAATTTTTTAATGGCATATTTTTACAATATATCAAATTAACATACCGTTGTTAATAACCCTTGTTTCCTGTGTATTACCGGTAATTTTAAAAAATTAGGGTATGATTAAAATGGGTATAACTAGAGGTGGTAATATGAAAAATATGAAATGGGCTTAATTTAGATGAGTTGTTCTATTTCAATTAACATCATTTTTTATAAAAAAGCTCTTTTTTTTATTAACTGCTTTTTTTATTAACCAATGTTAATGAATATTAAAATTTACATGAAGAAGTCAATAACAAGGGCGTAAATCAACCATTAAAAGATCTGGATATTTGTTAATCTGCTGTGGATAATCGTGGATAAACTAATTATTTTAATTTTACAATAGTTAGCTTTTATTTTATTTCCACATATTAACAGCCCTAGTAGTAGTAAGTGATTATATAAATAAATAGTATTAATACATATTATGGTAGATATTAACAATGAACAAAAGAACAAAATTGTTTCCGAAAAAGGATTCCTGGATGTTGATATAGATATTCAACTGGATCTTTTTTCTGAAATAGAAAAATTGAAAAAAGAAAAAAATGCAGTTATCCTTGCTCACTATTATCAGGAGCCGGATATTCAGGATGTTGCAGATTTTATAGGTGATAGTCTTGGTTTATCTCAAAAAGCCCAAAGTACAGATGCTGATATAATTGTTTTTGCCGGTGTTCACTTTATGGCCGAAACTGCAAAAATTTTAAATCCCGGAAAAAAAGTTTTGTTACCGGATTTAAATGCCGGATGTTCATTAAGTGATTCTGCACCTCCCGATCTGTTCAAAATTTTTAAGGATAAACATCCCGATCACCTGGTAATAACCTATATCAATTGTAGCGCAGGTATAAAAGCCTTAAGTGACATCATTTGTACTTCATCCAATGCACAGGTTATCGTGGAAAGTTTACCGAAGGAGCAAAAAATTATTTTTGCTCCGGATAAAAACCTGGGTGCATACATAAATAAAAAAACTGGAAGAAATATGTTGCTTTGGAATGGCTCTTGTATGGTTCATGAAATTTTTAGTTTGGAGAAAATTACCAAATTGAAAATAAGGCATCCAAATGCCAAAATTATCGCACATCCTGAATGTGAAGAAGCTGTATTGGCATCAGCAGACTTTATAGGCAGCACCAGTGGATTATTAAAATATTCCAAAGATAGTACCGCTCAGGAATTTATTGTGGCTACAGAGACCGGAATAATCCATCAAATGCAAAAGAACAGCCCTTATAAAACTTTTATACCGGCACCTCCAAATAATTCATGTGCCTGTAACGATTGTCCGTATATGAAATTGAATACACTTGAAAAACTTTATGTATGTATGAAATATGAAATGCCGGAAATATTGATGGAAGAAAATTTAAGAGTAAAAGCAAAAAAACCGATCGATAAAATGCTTGAGATCAGTGCTAAATTTGGAATATAAATTAAAGGGTAAAATGAAAAATATTTTTTTATTAGTAACAGTTTTTATTTTTAGTTGTAAAGTGAATAATAAGTTTAATGCTGATAATACTTTTTATATCAGTTATGTATGTAAAAATGATACGCTTTTAAAAATGATGAATGAATTCACTTCCGGCAAAGCAGTTTATTTGAACAATGAAAAAAAATTACA
>JBBKWV010000233.1:0-2861 GCA_037969135.1 Ferruginibacter sp. | reverse complement strand
CCTATATATGCTTCACTTCTTTTTAAAATAAGCGGTTCCTGGTTAATATTAGCTTGATGTGCATTTATTCCAGCCATCAAACCCTGGCATGCCGCTTCTTCATATCCTGTAGTTCCATTTATTTGTCCGGCGAAAAAGAGGTTTTTAACCCGCTTGGTTTCCAAACTGTGCTTAAGCTGGGTTGGTGGAAAAAAATCATATTCAATAGCATAACCAGGTCTGAACATCTTACAATTTTCAAATCCGGGTACTTTTTGCAAGGCTTTTAGCTGAACATCCTCGGGTAAAGAGGTAGAAAACCCATTTACATATATCTCAATTGTATTCCATCCCTCTGGTTCTACAAACAACTGATGCCGGTCTCTTTCGGCAAATCGGTTAATTTTATCTTCTATACTGGGACAATACCTTGGCCCTGTTCCCTGTATCCTACCCTGGAACATCGGGCTGTTTTCGAAACCAGTCTTCAAAACCTCATGTACTTCACTGTTGGTATAAGTTATCCAACAGCTTCGCTGGTCCTTTGCTTTCAGGGCTGGTTTTTCCAGAAAGCTAAACCCTACCATATCTTCATCTCCCTTCTGTTCCTCCATTTTACTATAATCAAGACTTCGTCCATCAATCCTGGGAGGTGTCCCGGTTTTTAAACGGTCACTTTCAAAACCTAGACTAACCAGCTGTTCTGTTATACCAGTGGCCGCTTTTTCGCCAACCCTGCCACCACCAAAGTTTTTATTGCCAATATGAATGACACCGTTTAAAAAAGTTCCGTTGGTTAAAACTACTGATGTGGCTTCAATATGATGTCCCAATCCTGTAACCACCCCTTTTGCTTGTCCATCTTCTATAATCAAACTGTTTACCATATCCTGGTAAAAATCCACATTTGGCGTATTCTCTAACATTTCTCTCCAGGTAGTTGCAAAAAGCATCCGGTCGCTTTGCACCCTTGGGCTCCACATTGCGGGTCCTTTTGACCTGTTTAACATCCTGAATTGAATCATACTCTTATCGGTAACTATACCACTATACCCGCCTAAAGCATCAATTTCTCTCACAATCTGCCCTTTTGCTATACCCCCCATTGCCGGATTACAGCTCATTTGGGCAATAGTTTGCATATTCATAGTAACCAATAACACTTTACTTCCCATATTAGCAGCGGCAGCAGCTGCCTCGCAACCTGCATGACCAGCCCCCACAACTATCACATCGTATTTATTAAACATGGCGCAAAGGTACAAAACAGGGGCTTTAGATGAATTGCTGATTTTATGTGTTAAAAGATGTTCCACGTGGAACTATCTAAATAGCGGCTATTCAATTGTTCCACGTGGAACAATTGAATATTTAATAAATGAAGGGGTGAGTTAAATTTGATCAGGACTGCTGGCTTGTTTCACGTGGAACATTGAAATAAAGTTGGAGCAGATGATCCTCTATGGGGTCATCAACTTTTGTTCTGCGGCAATTTTATCCTTATCCCACAAATATTTAAAACTCCATTAATAAGGGTTGTATTTATTTTTTCCTGTTTAAACGAATTATTTCTCCTGGAACATTGAAATAAAGATGGATATAATGATCCTCTTTTTGAGTCATCAGTTGCTGTTCGGCGGCAGTTTTATCCTTATACCCGCAAAGGTGCAAAGCACCATGAAAGATAACCCGGTGCAATTCCTTTGAAATAGTTGTTTTATAACGATGTGCATTTTCCCTGACAGTATCAGCACTAATATAAATTTCTCCATCAATTTTATTTGAACCCGGTTCAGTCAAGTCAAACGTAATAATATCGGTAAAGTAATTATGGGCCAGGTAGGTTTTGTTCATCTGCAACAAATAAGCATCTGAACAAAATATATAATTAAGGCTATTCAGCTTTTGCTTTTCGTCCTTAAATATTTTAAGGATAAATGCTTTTAGGGCAAGCCTGTTTCTTAATGTTATAGCAGCAGGAAAATTAAAATGGATATTCATGTTTATATTTCTGAAATCGAAATTAAAGCCTTTTGTAATAAACTACCTTTGTAAAATATTTTAAGAGGAACTAATCAGTATTGCATGTATAAAAAATTATCTGAAATTAAGGTTGGCAAAACAGTAATTATTCGTTCTTTTGAAAGTGATGAAATATTTTTAAAATTAATGGAAATGGGATGTATACCTGGTGAGAAAGTTAAAGTAGATCAGATTGCCCCGTTTAAAGATCCAATATCAATATCAGTTGCAGGATACCAACTTAGTTTACGTTTAAATGAAGCTGAACATATTTTAGTTGAAGAACTATAATATATATTATTTATTTATAATATGAATATTGGATTATATTTTGGGTCCTTTAACCCTGTTCATAGCGGTCACCTCATCATTGCTAATCATATCATAAATGAAACAGGGCTCGATGAAGTATGGTTTGTGGTTTCTCCACAAAACCCATTTAAAACATCATCTGTTTTACTAAATGAAAATCACCGTTTGCAGCTGGTACAAACAGCCGTGGAAGGCGCTGCAAAATTAAGGGCAAGCAATATTGAATTTAAATTACCCAGGCCATCTTATACCATTGACAGCCTTACTTATTTAAAAGAAAAATATCCTACCCATCAGTTTTGTTTAATCATGGGCAGCGATGGTTTCCAGAATATTCAAAAGTGGAAAAATGCCGAAGTCATTTTAAAGAACTATCCAATACTTATTTATAAAAGGCCCGGGTTTGAAATAACCGATACTTATGGTGGCCGGGTAACGGTAATGGATGCTCCTCTTTTAGAAATAACGAGTACCCATATCCGTAAACTGATAAAGGAAAAAAAATCTATCCGGTATTTGGTGCCGGAGTCTGTAAAAGAAGTCATAGA
>JBBKWV010000232.1:0-7575 GCA_037969135.1 Ferruginibacter sp. | reverse complement strand
ATGGAATATCCACCACCACTTACTATATAAATTCCATTGGCATTATTATTCAGGGTTGCACTTCCGTTTGCATAAATATCCCAGATAAAGTTATTGTGGATATTTACAGTGGAAGAATTGGTAATCCCAGCTATTAAAATTCCATAACTACCTCCAGCTGTACTGTTTTGTCTGACATCGGAAATTTTATTTTTGGAAATATTTCCAACAGTTGCATTGTTAAATAATGCGATACCGGTTGCCGGTATAGATGAATTGACCACAATACCACTAATCGTATTTGCATTGATGGTGAAATTATTTACCCATTGCAAACTCAATCCACGCCAACCCAATTTCTCCGAAGCAATAGCCGTTCCAAAAGTATTGTTACTTACGTTCCATCCCTGATCATAGGTAGTGGATAATCCACTGATATAAACACCATTCAAAGCAGACTTGAACTGGTTGTTGGTGATCGTATTATTTGAATTGGCAGCCGCAGCCGGATTTCCCAATGTAGAACCATTACCTGCGGTGATACAACTAACAGATGAAGATGTTCCTCCTCCTACAATGGTACAATTCGTAATGGTATTATTGGTTGCAGCATCTGTAGCACTTGCACTGGCTATCCAGATCACAGAACTGGATGAAGCATTGGTATTGGCAATCTGCCAGGAACTTCCACCACTGTTTAAACCATCAAAAGTGATATAATCTGCTCCGTTTAATTTAAACAAAGCAGTGGCATTATTACCGTTTTGTAAAACAGTGACTCCCGGGCCGGGTTGAATTTTTAAAGTATTCACCGCACTGGCCAATGAATTGGCAATAACGATCGGATAGGTTTCTGCATTATAATTAATATCCGTTAACTGGAATATAATGGCTCCACCCGGACAAGAAGTATTGTATGCATTGACCGCAGCCGTAATGGTAGTATAGGTCTGTCCTGCACCTACCAGATAAGTACCTGCAGCCAATGTATTTTGTATGCTGTAACTGTTAAATGTTGTTGGAGCTGTTCCTGCTGTAGGTGGATTTGCCGTATACCCGGTTGCACCTGCAGATGGGTCTGCAATTACATTCGGTGTACCCGCATTATCCTGGGCAACGATATAATAGGAAACAACATCAGGAAATACTGCACCTGCACCAAAAGTAAACTGATACACGCCGCCTCCCAGTGAAACTGCCGTTGCCGGTGTAAATCCCCCTGCATTGATTCTCCAGTAAAGAACAGGTAATCCTGCTCCTGCTGTGGGTACCCCACTCGGATCGGTGATAGTAACATTTAATATTCTGTTTCCAACTGTACAGGTATTGGGCAAAACAGTATAAGTCATCAAAGGAGGTGTAAGATCAGATACGGTTCCGTTAAATTCATCAGCACCAATATCCGGAAAATTCACGTTTCTTGCTGCCCCATCGATATCTGTTCCCACACCCACAGGTATAGCACCGGATTCTAATTGGGTTGCAACTGGGGAAATATGCAGATCTGTTGGGCCTACAAATGGTGCAGCAGCCAGACTTCCAAAGGAAGCATAGTCATTACCGCCCACGCCCAATCCCGAAGAAAAATTACGCCAGTTTGTAGCTCCCGCAGTTGTTGAGGGAACAAAATTTCCCACAGTAAACAGGTTCGCTAGTGTATAGGTTGTATTATTAATATAACCAATACCATGCAATCCGGCAGTATTGCCGGTATAATAAGCATTGTTATTCAGGGTTAAACTCATACCCGCAGAAACCGCAAATGGCATAAATAAACAGGTATGTACATCCGTAGACGACCCTCCACTTACTGTATTGGAAAATAAATTATTGCGGATCTCAATTCCTACCTGCGTACTGGCTGAAATAGAAAGACAGTTGATAGAATTACCACTGGTAGAAGCACTGGATCCATATAAATTGATCGAATTATGCAGTATCCGGTGATTATTGCCACTGTTCAATAAAATACCATTGGCATTAAATGAATTGTTGAAACTGGCCCCACCGGTATTCATTACATTGGAGATAAAGTTATTTTTAATCAGGTAACCGGATGCAGCTGAAAACAGATTGATACCTGTTGCAGGATATCCAAAGATATTCAAGTTCGTAATTTCGGTGATCTTATTGGCACTCAAAGTACCTACTCCTGTAGGTGAATTAACCCTTATCCCATTTACTGCACTGGTAGAAGCAGAAGAACTGGACTCAATTTTTGTAATAATGTTGTCATTGATCGTATAATCTCCCCCTGAATTATTGATGGAAATGGCAGATGTGATCGTAGTGGATGAACTGGTTGCATTGCTCACAATACCAGTGATGGTATTGTTTGCGATCTGTATATTTCCCGATCCGATATTGGAATTTATCTCTATACCACTGATCGAGGTTAAAACATATGACATGATATTTACGATTGTATTATTCGTAATGGTCATACCATTGGTACCCGCCACCCAGATAGCATTTGTATAAACAGTTGTAGCCGGAGTGGTATACGGATAAGCACCCAAAGCTCCTGCCGTTCCGATGTTATTTTGAGAAATGGTAATACCATTTGATACCGAAGGGTCTGCACCATTGAATACAATACCCCTACCACACTGGTTGATGGCATTGTTCTGTGCTGTAAAGGACTTGATCTGGGTACCCGCAATGGATGGGTTGGCAGTTGCCGATGTAATGGCAGTTGGTGCACTGGTCTCTGTAGCTCCTCCATTTCCACCCACATAGATTCCAAAACTGTTGGTGGATGAAGAAGTGGCAGAAGTGATCCCGCTGGCATTACCACTGCTAACATTACCATTCAAATTACAATTTACAATTTGGATATTATCTGCTGTTAATACTGCTGCAGAAGTTGCAACACGGATAACAGATGAACCTACAAAAGTACTGGTTGTGGTATTGTTAATAGTCAGATTCCTGTTCTGGCCACCGGTGTTTGGATTGTCTCCGTTGATGGTTACATTATCCGCACCATTCAATTCGATCACAGCAAAACCTGCAACCGGATTACCGGTTACAACAATCGCATTTCCTGTAGGTTGAACAAGTACAGACGAATAACTGGCCGGTTCCGCATCCGAACTGTTCAACACAGCGGGCGTGGCACCTTCATTGGTGTTGGCATTGATATTTACAATGATATCCCCGAGGTGAATACCCGAGTTGATCGCATCAAACGCTCCTTTAACAGTAGTATAACTTGCAGGAGACACTCCAAGGGTAGCCGTAACTGTTACCTGGGCATTGGAAGCAAGGGTAAATCCCAGTATCAATCCAATAATCACCAGAGTATTTCTGAAAAAATAACCCAGGTTACATTTGATTTTGCCGTTGGATGACTTGTAAATTTTGTTCATAAATTATTTGTCTTGTACTGTAATGATTAGAATTATTTATTTTATTCTTTTATCAGTTCAATTAACCACATAGCAAAACCTTTTTTGTTTGCCGCTTAAAGCAATCAAAAATTACTGATATGGGTCGGATATTTTATCCATTTCGGGTAAAATATCACTTAAAAGAGTGATTATTTTGTAATAGGGTAACTCGGAAAAATACAAATAGGTTAACGCAAATTAATTCCAAAATCCATTAACATATATTTAGTAAATGTACCAAATAATACAATAAGTCAGTAAATTAATATCCACAATCTTAATAAAAGGTTATTATCTATATTTCACCCTTGCTTACATGTTTAAAAACCGGTATTTGTAAAGGGTCAATCAACAAAAATCTGTTGGGTAAATTTCGCTCCGTCAGGCTGGATCATTTCCAGGTTGTAGATCCCTTTTGCAAAACTAACGGGAAGTTTTAAAGTAATATTATCGGTTGTTTTTTGTGAATTTATTTTCGTTGTAAGCATCAGCTGTCCTGCATTTCCATAGATCTTAACTGTAGGGTCCCCTTCCAGTACCCCGGTGAAACGGATGCCCATCTGCCTGTTTGTTACCGGATTTGGATAAACCATAAACGGGCAGACTTCTGATTCTACAAATGTTTTTTTCAGGTTGCTGAAAGAAGAATGGTTGTTTTTTTCTACCCGGCGTATGCGGTAATAATTTATTCCGGCCAATGGGGCTTTATCCACCCAATTATACAAAGCTGTTTCCCTTTTATCCGTACGGTAAATATTTTCAAAATGCATCCCGTCTGCCGAACGTTCCAGTTCGTAAGAAACTGTCTCTCCTCCACCTTCTGCATTCCATTTTACCAAAACAGTTTTTTCCCGGTTTTCTGTTTCTAACAGGGTAAATATTTGTGGCTTGCCTTTTTGATTGAATACCAGCACAAACCTGTCTGATGCATAGGATGCCGGATTGTTTATTACACTGAAACGGACCCTGGTTGTATCTGTAAGACTTACCGCCGTTTTGGTGGCCAGGAATTTATCCACCAAAAATGCTTTCAATCCGCTTGTTTGCATATCCTTCGGACAAAATTCCAGTTCATATTCCGATAGCCTTGGCCTGGTAAAACTATATTTTATACTGTCTTCATTTCTGATATCCGACCGGCGTTCTACCACCAGGGAAAGATCGTGGCTTGAAATGCCCAAACCTTCATTGCTGTTTTCCATTTTCAGTGCATCCAACCTGTCTATTTCGTTGGAATAACTGCTGTTATATTGGTTCATTGCCGCATCCAACAGGGTACGGTTGCCTGAGGAAACAATGTATAAAGCAGTACGCAATTGCTTATCCGTTCCGGTAGGAGCAATCATCCTGTTTACCAGCCTGCTGCCGGAAGTTTTTGCATTCTCATTGATCGTTACTGTTCCGGCTCCTGCAACACCGGTACTCACCATGAATGCCTGTCCGCTTTCAATAAAATTATGCACGGTTCCTGCCGTGCCATAACTGCCACCACCAACAACAACGGTATAATCAGTACCTGCGCCTTTTATAAATGTCTGATAAGCACCGTATCCATAAGCACCTCCCAAACGGGGGTCCCAAACATAGAACAAGTCCTGAATAGTAGCAGATCTTATAACACCCGAAGTATTGCTGAAATCGATGGCCGAAGCAAACGGATTTCCGATAGATTCAAATTGCATCGCTCCAACATTCGTTACGGGTGGCGTATAGCCAAAATCAAATATTTTTCCAGTACTGCGCAGGTTTGTTGGATTTGCAGCTGTGGAAGAATTAACAACCGTACGATCGCCCCGCACAAAGATCATATACCCTTTCTGGTTATACAATTTTACGTCGGTTCCGCTGATACCTGTCCAGATACTGGTTGCAGGTACATAGGTTTTCATGGAAGGTCCTGCCCCGCCAACAATATCAAACCCGCCGGTTCCGGCAACATTATTCGAAATGATCGTTCCCCTTCCGACTGTGCCTGCAATCAATGGCAAATTGCCTTCCTGCCACGCCTGGTTTACGGTTTGTCCGTTAACCCCGCCACGGTCATGGGTAGGTACTGCCAAAAACTGCCATGATTTCAGGTGATTTGGATACACAGCTGTATTGTTGGTTGCTATAAAACGTTCTACAATAAACCGGCCCGTACTTGTATAGGCGATGGCCCCGGTAGCAGTTAATTTACCCATGTTTGCCGTTGCATTTACATCCGACCTCAATGTGGTATTCTTATTTTTCAGATCAAGCGTTCCGGTACCAATACCAAATTCCTTGCTGATAGTGATATCATCATTTAAGAATAAAGTATTGCCGATCACTGATTTTGCCAGATATAAATAAGCGAACAGTTCGCCGTTATTTGCCGTAATATTTGAATTGCCCGTACCATTGAAAAATACGGCCCGGTCGTTGGCATTGAAAACACCGGTAGATGACCTTGTCCAGTCGCCGGCTACATAAATATCGCCGCCGATCACCGTGGGCAAGGTAAGGGTGCCATTCAATAAAAGGTTGATCCCCACCGTGAGTTTGTTACCGAAAACGGTTGGGGTGGTTTCGCTCAAAGCAAGACTGGAACCCGCACTCACCGTTAGGTTGCCCGCAAGGTAACGGTCAAGGTTACCGTTGGCAGTTGTGTTCAACGTAAGATTGGTATTGTTCTGCACGATAACATGATAAGGATAACCCGGCTGGGCATTGCCTCCCCACTCTACATTGCGGTCAAATATTCCACCTGCATTGTAAATCAATGTGGAGTTTACCTCGTATTTGGGAGCATAGGTAGTTACATAACCCCTTGTATCTATCTGCAATATGCCGTAGATAGTTGTAACAGGAACGGATGGCAATAATCCGAAACTCAGCCCGCAAAAACCTCCTGCAACAGAGCCCACCGTTATTTTTACATTAGCGGCAAAATACAACTGACGTTGAGTAGCAACCCCGCTTCTTTCAATCAATACATCATGTGTGCCTGCAGAATTATTATACACTGCAAATATTCCCTGACCGCCGGTACTGTTCACATTCCTTATATAACCAGGAGCAGCAGATTGCCCGTTCACCTGGATATTATTCTGATTTCCGCCCAACCCGTTGGTTGCAGAGAAATTAAGGGTATTTTGATTCAGGTCAATATTGCCAAAATTTATTATTAAGGTATAAGATGCTGTTGTACTGCTCGCACTACCATTGATGGTAATATTCGTTGCATTGGGTGCTGCCGCCAGGATCAGATCAGTAAAAGAAGTTGCACTCAATTTACTTACCTGCAGGTATCCAAAGGTTTCAGTTCCCCCACCCGTTACCGTAATGGTCTGATGAGCCGTGATTCCGTTGAAGATCACCATCCGGTTATTGTGTGTAAATACAGCAGATGCTGCACGGGTCCAGTCACCTTTAATTTGCAGATCGCCACCACTTCCCGTAGAAAGTGCCAGCGTGGTACCACTGTTCATAAGCATATTACCCGATAATAAACGGGCACTCAAACCGGTACCAAGATTCAGGTTTGTACCGGATGCCAATAATGTTACATGCCAGGGAATACCCCTCACTCCTGCAGTTGTTCCTGCAAGCCATTCAACCCCTACTGTAAACGGACCGGCAGTATTATAGATCAGGGTACTGAGTGACCCATAAAAAGGGCCGTTGGTACTGGCAAAACCACCCGTGTTTATCCTGAAACTTCCCCCCGATTGTATGGTAACTGTACCTGCTCCGAAATTCACCCCACCGGATGCATACACATCATAAGGACTGCTGCTTCCCGAAAAGGTACCCGTTCCGGGGAAATTCAGGATTCCCGCAGTGGCTCCGGTTGCAAAATTTCCAGCAGTAACCACTACGGTTCCCCCCGAGCTGATATTCAGTTGCTGTGCGCTACCTGCTGCAAATAAACCGGATGTTAAAACCAGCGATGTTGTTGTGGTCAGGTTGGTTGTAAGCGTTACCGTATTGTTAGCCGCAGCACCGGTATTGATGATGGTCAGCGGCGTTGTAAGCGTCAATGGCAACCCGTTTCCGGTTACCTGGTTTGCAATGCCGTTATAGGTATAGGTGGCCGATCCGTTGAATGATCTTGCACCGGTTGTTTGAATATTTCCGGTAGCCCCTGAGGTGGATATTCCGCCCACAGAACCCAGCCGGATGGCCGCTCCGGATCCCAGTGTAAAGGAAGTACCCGTTCCCGTTACGTTAAACTGATCGC
>JBBKWV010000231.1:0-11155 GCA_037969135.1 Ferruginibacter sp. | reverse complement strand
AGCATTCTTCCATCGGATGTTGTGGGCGTCCCCATTTTTATCATATCCCCTTTTTTCTTCAGTAAATGGGTTTCGAGGTATATCTTACCCAATACAGGTAAATTGGCGGCATTCAATATTGAGCCGGCACCAAAACTACATTGCAATCCCGTTCCGGTATTAACTACAACAGTTCCGGCGTTAAATAAAAAACTATCGCGGTGATTATTTATTAATAGATTATTTCTCAATGCATTTACCGGCATTGTATTTATAAGGGTATTATACCAGGTACTATCCGGAGCAGTTAGTTGACCGGGGTCTGGTATAAACTGATCAATATCTTTTTGGCAAGAACTAAAAAGAAATATCGCTATGAAAAAATGAAATAATGTTTTTTTAGTGTTCATGCTTGTTGTGGTGATTTTTTGTTTTTCTATTTTAAGATGCGTTTGTTTTGCTTTTTGCTGCCTGTTTAAAAATCCAACCGGATACCCAACCGGATACCGGCAGTATTATATTTTTGTTTTATAGTCAGTTCTGCTTTATTTGCCGCTGAAAAATTATAACGGAAATAGGGCTCTGCCAGAATATGCCACTTGTCGGTGAGTTTGTAATAAACAGATATACCACCCATGAACCCGATTCCAACATTTGATTTAAATTGATAGGGAGATGTTTCTTTTCCCGTTGTGATCGTTACCGGATTATACGACGTATCCAGCACATCCCCTTTTTGCCAGCTGTAAATATTTACAACAGCACCGGCATTAAAATTGGCGTGTAACCTGCCATTTCCCAATTCATAACCAATAAGTAATGGCATATCTATTGTTCGGAATTTATTAAAGGTTGTTTTATATCGGGTGCCCGTAGTAGTGTAACTGCCTGTTGTATCGCCATTGCTGTTGGTGATATAGATCAGTTGAATAATATTTCCCTGTGCAATTTTAAATTTTTCATTTATCTGGCTGTAATTAATTCCGGTTCGAAAACTCATTCCATTATTAAAGACCCTTGTGTACCTTAATCCAATGCTGAAAGCCGACCGGAAACTTGTACTCTCTTTGCGCTTTTTTGCATAAACAGAATTACCGGTATCAGTTATGCTCCTGAAAGCATAATCCGGACCTCCATACAATTCAAAATATCTTTTATTACCTGCTGCATTTTTTTCTGCTTCCGGACAAGGGATATTTATATGCGGGTTATTGCTGTTTTTTATTGCAGGTAAAATACTGTTTTCCGATTGAAGCAATTCCGGATAGAGTAAAATGCGGCTGATAAAAAATGCATTCTCCGATACTGCAATTGTTTCTTCAGAAACTGCATCGGGGTTATTAATCAACATGGAGGAAGCTGCTTTCTGGGTTCTGCTTTTATTTCTTTTGTTGAAATGAGAATCATTATTGGTTTCCGAAAGGGAGGATCTGTTATTCTGAATTGTGTTTGATTGCGCATTAACCGGCACTTTGATATTATTTACATCCCCATTCTCCATTCCGGGATTTGTTTTTATGCTTTCATTGATGCTGTTCATATCCGGAGTTCCAATGATATCATTATTTATTTCCGGACTTATTTTATTGGATGTTTTATTGGTTGTGCTTTCATTTTCGGTTGTTACCGTTGTATTATTTATCGATTCCGTATTTATGTTTTTAAATATGATCAGTGAGGCACCAACTATGATCATTCCGATGATCAACAAACCGGTTTTATTTTTAAACAGTTTAAACCAAAACCCCAGTGGTTTTCTTTTGTCTTTTTGAGCAATGATGTTTTCCCAGATATGCGGGGGCACATCCGGCGAGTAATCGCCAAATTGTTTTTTGATATGTTCGTCAAGTGCCGAGTTCTTTGTCATACTGCAACCTTTTGTAATTGTAAAATTTGTTTCTGTAACATCATCCTGGCTTTTACCAACTGGCTTCTGCTGGTGCCCGATTGTATTCCAAGCATGGATGCTATTTCTTCATGCTGATAACCTTCAATAACATACAGATTAAAAACCAATCTGTAACCATCCGGTAAACTGTTGATCAGGATGAGGAGGTCTTTTTCTGTTAAATGAGAATATGCAGCTGGATTTGACTGGCTTAACTGATTCTCATTTAATTCCAACCCATTAAGCTCTTTTTCATAACGGATGAGACTGTATTTTTTCAGGGCTGTATTCACTACGATCCTTCTGATCCAGCCTTCAAAAGAGCCTTCAAATTTAAACTGCCCTATTTTATTAAAAACCTTGATGAATGAATCCTGCAAAATGTCTTCCGCATCAGCCGAATTACGGGCATAACGATTACATACGCCAAGCATATGCCCTGCGAACCGGTTAAATACTTCCTTCTGACAGGTTGCATTTTCCCTTTTGCATCCTTTTATAAGATCTTCTTCTGTCAAATTAACATTATGGAAGTTTTAGGGTTAGTTTTTTATAGATACCCTCATTTTGTATTTCGCTGCCCTGTTATTAATATTTTAAGCCAATTCTTTGTACACCTTAATTAAAATCTTACATTTATTCAAACACCTGTAAAATTATGCTTTCAAATGATGAGATACAACAGCTAAAAAGCGAAAATGAACTGCTACAAATTCAATTACAGGATATAACAGAAATGATTGCCATAAGGGAAGAAGAATTGGAGATATTAAGAAAAAAAGCTGCGTATACCGTTCAGTTGAAAAGCGAATTAGAGGGTAATATGGCAGAAATAACCCAAATGCAAAATCTTCTTGGCGAACATCAGCAAAAAGCTTTTGGTGCTGCAAGAAGAGAATTGGCCATGGAAAATGAAATTATCCAGTCGCTGGAAATGGAAAAAGAACTGTATGATATACGGGATAGATACAGCAGTGCCAAAGCAGCAATAAAAGATTTGGATAATGAATTGGCCGAAACTTCATCCATGTACAACCAGCTGAATATCTCTATTTCAAGAATTGCAGAACTGGAAAGCAGCCTGGAAATTGTTCTGATGGAAAATGCACATTTAAAAGAAAGGATCGAAGAAATTATTCAAAAGCCGGATTAATCTGTTTGTATTTTTCTGTTTACTTCGGCTATTTCTCATTTTCAAATCACAATATGGGTATTTTTTCACGGTCCATAAACATCCTCATTTTTCCAAAAAAAGAATGGATTAAGATTGCAGCTGAAAACCGGTCTTTGACTGAATTGATCTTGTTTTATATAATTCCACTTGCATTGATCGGAGCGGCAGCCAGTTTTATCGGCTACGGATATATTGGTGTTGATACAGGTATTTTAGATATCAGGCTCAAAGGAACCGACTGGGGTTTAACGAGGGCACTTAATTATTTTATTTCCATCATTCTCAGTGTTGTTTTTTCGGCTTACATCATTGATGCATGTGCTGTTTTTACTGGGGCGGAAAAAAATATATACAGAACAGCCCAATTGCTTGCATATTCAATGACAGCCTTCATGATAGGGGAGCTTTTTTACATAATTCCACAAGCTGGGTTCATGGGAATACTTGTTGGATCATACGGTATTTACCTGCTATATCGGGGTGTGGATCTTTTAAAGAAAACTTCGGGCAGGAACAGCATGATTTTTATCATGATGGCATTATTTGTTTTTGTAGTAATTTATGGGTTGACGAATTTTGTTGTTGGTTATATGATTGCAGAGATCTTTGGATTTGGGAGATTTGGAGAATATGGAAGATTTGGATTTTGATAATTTCTGCTCATACATTTATTTTTTAAACAAGTATATATGAAAAAGCTGGCGGATATCAGGAAAGACTATCAATTACAAATACTGGATGAATCGGAAATATTACCTGATCCGATGAAGCAGTTTGAAAAATGGTGGCATGATGTTTTATTAAGTGAAATAGATGAGTTAAATGCAATGACTCTCGCTACTGCTAATAAACAGGGAAGGCCTTCGGCAAGGGTTGTTTTATTGAAGGAATATAACCCGGATGGATTTATTTTTTATACGAATTATGAAAGCCATAAGGGAACAGAAATGCAGGAAAACAACCAGGTTTCTTTGCTGTTTTTCTGGAAAGAACTGGAAAGGCAGGTAAGAATTGATGGCATTGCAGAAAAGATCAGTGCAGAGGAAAATGATCTGTATTTTAATTCGCGTCCCGAAGGCAGTAAGATCGGCGCCTGGGCTTCACCACAAAGCCAGGTGATTGAATCGAGGGATTTTCTGGAAAAAAAAGTAATGGAGCATGAACAAAAGTTTACCGGAAAACAAATAGTGAGGCCCGCACATTGGGGCGGATATATCGTAAAACCGAATAGTGTAGAATTCTGGCAGGGCAGGCCAAACAGGCTGCACGACCGTATTCAATACTCAAAACAAAAGAGCGGAGACTGGAAAACAGAAAGGCTTGCGCCATAAAAGAACGTCCAGATAAAGAACGAGATCTTCATTCTTTGCCTGGACGATATCGTTAACTAAGCTTTTAGTAATTACTTTTCTTTTTTTGGAGCTGCTTTTTTCGCCGGAGCTTCTTTGATAGCCGCTACAACTGTTTTAGTAGATTTTGCCGGTCTTGATTTGCCAAAACTCCCTGCAAAAATTTTTCCTTTTTTGGTTTTAATATCTCCACGTCCCATAATAAATTTTTAATTTTTAATTTTATCAAAATTAGCACAAAAAAAGCAAGGCACAACCGTGTCTTGCTTTTTTAATTTCTAAGTGCAACTTAGATTTTGCTGGAAAGTTCTTTACCTGCTTTAAATTTAGCAACTTTCTTTGCTTTAATTTTAATAACAGCTCCTGTTTGAGGATTACGGCCATTACGGGCAGCTCTCTTAGAAACAGAAAAAGTTCCAAAGCCAACTAAAGTTACTTTGTTGCCACTTTTTAAAGTTTTTGTTACTGCTTCAATAAATGAATCTACAGTAGCGTTTGCTTGAGTTTTTGTGATGCCCGCGTCATCAGCAAGTTTTGCAATTAATTCAGCTTTGTTCATAATTAAGTTTTTGAATATTTTAACTGCAACAAATATAGAAGGTTTTTGATTGCAACAAAAAATTTTTTTAATTTATTTTTAATGTGAAAATTGGCTGCAATCCGCAGTCCGCAAGCTTTTTAAAAAAAAATGAATCGAAAAAAATGAATTGGAGTTGAGCTGTAATTAGGTGAAACCCTTGCCAGCAGGGACTTTTAGAAAAAAATTGTCAAAATCCCTGTGTTTGTGCGGCTTACAGAGGAGTGAAGATTGTTGTTTTTATTTGTTTTAATTGTTTTGCACAATTAGTTAACAACTTGCATAACTGATCGAAAAGCGATGAATTTATCTCCCCATTTGGCAAAGCTTTTATCTCTTAAACCGGCAGCATGGTTTTGAATATATTGATTGTATAATGACTTACTTTCTGCAAAATATTGAATGGCAAATGTGGGCCCATCGGTTTCATCCACTTCCATTAATCTCAAAATTTTTGCATCATGGAAACAACCGGTTTGTAAAACATCTGCTATATGCTCTTCTTTTAACCAGCTGAGCCAATCGTTTGCGATCGTTTTATCCACTTTAATGGTAACATTATATACTATCATACTTATTAATCTTTCAATTCAAGGTAAACCGGGCAATGATCGCTGTGTTTTACTTCCGGAAAAATGTTGGCATCTGTTATTTTTGATTTTAAGGGCGTGGTAACCGTAATATAATCTATCCGCCAGCCCTTGTTGTTTAACCGTACACTGGGAAAACGCTGACTCCACCAACTGTATCTGTGTGGTTCAGCATGTATTTCACGGAAGGTATCCACCCAGCCGGAGGATAAAAACTTAGTCATCCATTCGCGTTCTTCCGGTAAAAAGCCGCTGCTTTTTTTATTTCCTTTGGGGTCGTGGATATCGATTTCGTTGTGGGCAATATTATAATCACCACATAAAATAATATTGGGGATCTTCTTTTTTAGTTTATTCAGATAAACAAAAAATTCATCCAGCCATTTGTATTTAAAATCCTGTCGCAGCTCCCCACTGGTACCCGAAGGAAAGTAAGCATTGATCAAACGGATATCTCCAAAATCCAGCTGGATCACCCTGCCTTCATCATCACTTTCTATATGGCCATTTCCGAGAATCACTTTTGTTGGTTTTATTTTGGAAAATACTGCAACACCACTATATCCTTTTTTTTGTGCACTGTACCATTGGTGATGATAACCAAGGTCTTCCAGCTGTTTTATATCAATATCAGTATGCATGGCTTTTGTTTCCTGAAGGCAAATGATATCTGCAGGATTAGATTTTAACCAGTCGATAAAACCTTTCTTTATTGCAGCACGGATACCGTTTACATTGTAAGAAATTATGCGCATATTTTTTATATTTGATTCTGATTGTAAAAATAATCAACCATAATGGAAAACAAGCTTTTGCCGGAAGAAACAAATAATAAAAAGGAAGAGAGCATTTTTACGGAAGAAGATTTTAGTTTGCAGAATTATGATAAACATATACGGCAGGCAAGAAATGCCATATTTGCTGCGGCTATTATTTTAGCATTTAATATTTCGGTTCTTATATTTACAATACCGGAAAATTATGCATATCTGTGGTTAGATATTTTGATCTATGGCGGATTTGTTGCAGGATTTATTATTCTGGGCCTGTGGACAAAAAGGAAACCTTATTACGCCATTGTTGGTGCGCTGATACTTTATGGCTCTTTCATTGTGCTTAATGCCGCATTGGATGTTAAAACCTTATTCAGTGGGATCATTCTGAAAATCATCATCATCGTGATACTGGTAAAGGGAATAAATGATGCCAAAGAAGCACAGGAGCGAAAAGAGATACTGACCCGTATTTAAACAGGATCATTCTAAGATCGGCCTTAACCACCTCGTCATTTCATCTAAATCCATCCCTTTTCTTTTTGCATAATCTTCCAGCTGGTCTTTTTCAATTTTACCTACACCAAAATATTTACTCTCGGGGTGTGCAAAATACCAACCACAAACAGAAGATGCAGGATACATTGCCAGTGATTCTGTAAGTGTGATTCCTGTTGCTTCTTCTCCTCCGAGCAATTCGAATAATTTGTATTTTTCTGTATGATCCGGACAAGCAGGATAACCCGGTGCGGGGCGTATGCCCATGTATTCTTCTTTTATCAATTGTTCGTTGCTGAGATGTTCATCAGAAACATATCCCCAGAATTCCATTCTCGTTCTTTTGTGCAGCAATTCTGCAAAAGCTTCAGCAAGCCTGTCGGCCAATGCCTGCAAAATGATCTTGTTGTAATCATCCAGGTTGCTTTCAAATTTTTTGATATGCTTTTCAATGCCCTGTATGCTGACAGAAAAAGCTCCGATGAAATCTTTTTTTGCCGGATGAATAAAATCGGCCAGTGACTGGTTGGGCTGGCCTGCAGCTTTTTTGATCTGTTGCCGCAGGCATTCAAGTTTAATTATTGAATTGCCATTATTCACCCCGATGGAATCTGTTGACAGTTTCTCTGTTTCCCAAAAACCCACTGAACCTTTTGCCGTTAACCATTTTTCTTCAATGATCTGTTGCAGTAATTTTTTTGCATCATGGTAAAGTTTGGTAGCTTCCACGCCGATGATGCTGTCGCTCAGTATTGCAGGAAATTTTCCGTGCATTTCCCATGCAATGAAGAATGGCTGCCAGTCGATATATTCAGCAATTTCCTGCAGGGGATAATTGTCAAATATTTTTGTTCCGGTAAATGTAGGATTTACCGGCATGAATTGATCCCAGTTAATGATAGCTGCATTCTTTTGGGCTGCTTCGAATTTCAAATATTGTTTGGCAGTTCTCTTATTGTTGAAATCTTCTTTTAATTTCTCATATTCTTTTTTGATATTTTGCAGAAAGGTGGGTTTCTGTTCTTTGCTGAGTAAGCTTCCGGCAACGGTTACACTACGGCTTGCATCCAGCACATGAATGACACCTTCATCATATTGCGGGGCAATTTTTACTGCAGTGTGCATGCGGGAAGTGGTGGCACCTCCGATCATTAACGGAAGGTTTATATTGCGGCGTTTCATCTCATGTGCCACATGCACCATTTCATCCAGCGAAGGTGTGATCAGTCCGCTTAAACCGATGATGTCTACTTTTTCTTTTATGGCAGTTTCCAGAATTTTATCTGTAGAAACCATTACGCCCAGATCAATGATATCATAACCGTTACATCCCAATACAACGCCAACAATATTTTTACCGATATCATGTACATCACCTTTTACCGTAGCCAGCAATATTTTTGGCGCTCCGGCAGTTTCCTCATTTAAGGTGCCGGCGGCCAAATGTGCATTTTTCCTGTCTGCCTTTTCCTGTTCTATAAAAGGAGTGAGAACAGCCACGGCTTTTTTCATTACCCTTGCACTTTTCACTACCTGTGGTAAGAACATTTTTCCGGCGCCAAACAGATCACCAACTACGTTCATACCATCCATCAGGGGGCCTTCAATCACATCAAGCGGTTTTGGGTATTTAACACGGGCCTCTTCTGTATCCGCCTCAATATAATCTGTGATGCCATTGACAAGCGAATGTGCCAGTCTTTTTTCTACTGATTCTTTTCTCCAGCTTTCATCTTTTATATTTTCTTTTCCTTTTGCTTTTACTTTTTCTGCAAACAGGATCAGATTTTCTGTTGCTTCATTGCTGTCGTTATTCCTGTTAAGGATAACATCTTCGCACAATTGCTTCAGTTTGGGTTCAATTTCATCATAGATCACCAGCTGACCGGCATTTACAATTCCCATATCCATGCCTGCTTTGATGGCATAATAAAGAAACACACTGTGTATGGCTTCCCGTACATGATCATTACCCCGAAAAGAAAAGGACACATTGCTTACCCCGCCACTCACTTTGGTCAGCGGCATTCTTTTTTTTATTTCACGGGTTGCCTCAATAAAATCAACTGCATAATTATTGTGTTCTTCGATACCGGTAGCTATGGCAAAAATGTTTGGATCAAAAATAATTTCCTCCGGATCATAGCCAACCTGTTCGGTAAGTATCTTATATGCCCGGTGACAAATTTCTATCTTCCGCTCTTTGGTGTCTGCCTGTCCGGTTTCATCAAAAGCCATAACGATCACCGATGCCCCGTAACTTCTGCATATGATCGCCTGCTCAATGAATTTTGCTTCGCCTTCTTTCATGGAGATGGAATTGACAATGCACTTGCCCTGTACGCATTTCAATCCGGCTTCAATGATCTCAAACTTACTGCTGTCGATCATGACAGGTATTTTTGCAATATCCGGTTCTGCCTGCAACAGGTTCAGAAAAGTGGTCATGGCGTTTACCCCATCCAGTAAGGCATCATCCATATTCACATCCAATACCTGTGCGCCATTTTCTACCTGTTGCCGGGCAACGGAAAGGGCTTCTTCGTACAGACCTTCTCTTACCAGGCGTGCAAATTTTTTGCTGCCGGTAACATTGGTTCGTTCGCCCACATTTACAAAATTTGTTTCCGGGCGTACGATCAGGGGTTCTAAACCTGCTAATCTTAAATATGGATTGATTGTGTTCATTTTGATATTTGTTTGCCACGAATGCACGAATAAACTACGCTGTACTTCTCTGTGGTTATACTAAAATTTCTATTAATACAGGTAATTCCCTTGGTTTACATTTTGCCACTTCATCGGCAATGTGTTTTATATGATCCGGTGTAGTGCCGCAGCAGCCACCCACAATATTTACAAAACCTTCTTTGGCCCATTCTTCAATGATATGCGCTGTTTCATGCGGTTGCTCATCGTACTCTCCAAATGCATTCGGTAAACCGGCATTGGGATAAGCAGAAGTAAAACAACTGGCCATGGTTGAAAGTTCTTCAATGTGTGGCCTCATTTCGCTGGCACCCAATGCACAGTTAAGCCCGATACTCAGCGGATTTGCATGCATTACAGAAATATAAAATGCTTCCAGTGTTTGTCCGCTTAATGTACGGCCGCTGGCATCTGTGATCGTTCCGCTGATCATGATCGGGATCTCCATTTCATTTTCACGGAAATATTTTTTTATTGCATAGATCGCTGCTTTTGCATTGAGGGTATCGAAAATGGTTTCGATGAGTAAAATATCTACGCCGCCATCAACCAATCCTTTTATCTGTTCAAAATAGGCTGTTGCCACTTCATCAAAAGTCACTGCACGAAAGCCCGGATTGTTCACATCCGGAGAAAGCGACAATGTTTTATTCAATGGACCGATAGCACCTGCAACAAAACGGGGTTTACCGGGATCTTTTGCATTGTATTCGTCTGCAGCGGCCCTGGCACATTTTGCAGCGGCTACATTTAATGCATATGCGAGAGATTGCATATCATAATCAGCCTGTGCAATGGTTGTGCTGCTGAATGTATTTGTTTCAATTATATCTGCACCGGCTTCGAGATATTGTTTGTGAATGTCGGTGATGATCTGCGGTTGGGTGATGCTTAACAGGTCGTTATTGCCTTTTACGTCGCAGTGCCAGTCTTTAAAACGATCGCCGCGATAATCTGCTTCTTCCAGTTTATGGCGCTGTATCATAGTGCCCATAGCTCCGTCGATGATGAGTATGCGTTCCTTTAACAATGATTTGATATCTTTCATAACTGCTCAGTTAATATTTAATGTACAAGAGTGCGACGCCCATGAAGTTGCATAACGACCTGATGCCGGCACAATAAAAAATAATAAACTATTAAACGATTTTCAGATCCTGGAGTATGTTGGAAATGTTTTTCGTTTATTAGTTCAGTTTTTAAAAACCAGCAGGGTTGAACAATAAACAAATCCTCCCTGTATCAGGCAGCAAAGCTATAACAACAAAGCCGTAACACAAAATGTGGCGATCATTTTTACACAGATATTTAACAGGGGATTTTATTTTACAGAAGAAATATAATTTTCTACAGGGATCCTGTTGCTGATACTTTTGGCCAGTGTCATTTCGTCGGCATACTCGAGTTCGCCTCCGAAAGAGATGCCCCGGGCTATGGTGGTGATTTTTATATCGATGCCTTTGAGTTTTCTGCCGATATAATAAACAGTTGTATCGCCTTGTATATTGGGGTTGAGGGCAAAAATGATCTCCACAGTTTTTTCGTCAATAACACGTTTTACCAGGGAATCAATATTCAACTGATCGGGGCCAACGCCATCGAGCGGAGATATGATGCC
>JBBKWV010000230.1:0-3754 GCA_037969135.1 Ferruginibacter sp. | reverse complement strand
ACTGGCTGTTTGGTTGATTGCAGGATATCCCTTTGTATTTGCATTAGAGCGCATGGTTACCGTAATGGTCATTGCCTGTCCGCATGCACTCGGACTAGCCATTCCGTTAGTAGTTGCCATTTCAACAGCCGTATCGGCGCAAAACGGATTATTGATCCGTAACAGAACTGCTTTTGAGGAATCCCGCAAAATAACTACGCTTTTGTTTGATAAAACCGGAACCCTGACATCCGGCGTATTTGGCGTTACACGTTATGAAAGTAATATAACTGAAATACCAAAGGATGAAGTTTTAAGATTAGCCAGTGCATTGGAACAAACATCAGAGCATCCCATAGCTGTTGGCATTATTAACAAAGTAAAAGAGTTGAAAGTTGCCATACCAAAAGCAGAAAAATTTAATGCAATTACCGGCAAAGGAGTTGAAGCAGTAGTTGAAGGCAAATCTGTAAAAGTGGTTAGCCCCGGATATCTTAAAGATAAAAAAATGTCTGTACCCGACGGTGCGTTTTCCAGTAAAGCAGAAACGGTGGTTTTTATTTTGGTGGATGATAAGGTAGCTGGATATATTGCTTTGGCTGATGCTATCCGTCCTGAAAGTGCAGAAGCAATTAAAGTGTTTAAAAAGAATGGGATTAAAGTTTTGATGGCAACAGGGGATAATGAAATAGTGGCAAAAGCTGTGTCAGATGAACTGGGACTGGATGGATATTTTGCCGAAGTGCTACCACATCAAAAAGTGGAGATTGTAAAAGAATTACAAAGCAAAGGTGAATTTGTTGCCATGACAGGTGATGGGGTAAATGACGCTCCTGCTTTGGCACAATCTGATGTTGGTATTGCAGTAGGCTCGGGTACTGATGTGGCGGCAGAAACAGCAGATATTATTTTAGTAAACAGTAACCCAAATGATATAGCAAATCTTATTCTTTTCGGTAAAGCCACTTATAAAAAAATGATTCAAAACCTGATTTGGGCAACCGGCTACAACGCCATTGCTATCCCGCTTGCCGCAGGTGTATTATACAATTCCGGGTTTGTGTTAGGACCGGCATTAGGCGCTGTTTTTATGAGTTTAAGCACCATTATAGTTGCCATTAATGCACAATTATTAAAAAAGCAAATAAACAAGAAGTAACTTTAAATTTTCAACATTATCAAATGAGATATGATTCCAAAAAATCTATATTTATTTGATCTCAATTTGGTAAATACAAAATATGTGTCTCCACAGTGAGCATGAAATGAGGCCTCTGAAAGTATTAATTAGTAACTTTACTACAATTAATTTCTGCTCCTTGGTAATTATTTATAATGAATAAGTTTCTGTTGCTTTTTTTATTTATCTCAAATAATACTTATAGCCAGGTTATTAATAAACCTTTGCACGATCCTCCGGAAATTATTAATAATTACACAGAAGTTCTTTTATTTGATGCATGCAACAATACAATTACTGTAGCGAATGATAGTGCTTTTAAAGTTGGGGATACGGTATTATTGATTCAAATGAAAGGAGCTGTCATCGATACCACAAATTCTGCCTCATTTGGCACTATACTGGATTATAAAAGTGCAGGCAATTATGAATTTAATTATATAAGCCAAAAATCAGATAATGTTTTAACTTTTAAAAACAAGCTTACTAAAACGTATGAAATTCCCAATGGCGTTGTGCAATTAGTAAGCGTACCCCTTTTTACCGATGCCAGTTTTTCAGGCGGTCTTACATGCTTACAATGGGACGGAACAAAAGGAGGTGTATTGGTAGTTAATTCAAAAAACAGCCTCACATGTTCCTGGGATATTGATGTAACCGGTAAAGGATTCAGGGGCGGGGAAGGTTATAACGCAGTTTTGCCGGCATCAAATTGTTTTGAAAATTATTATAATACCCCTTCTAATAGTCAACTTGCAGCTTTTAAAGGCGAAAGTATTGCGATATTAACTCAAAATATAATTAAAGGAAAAGGGAGTCCGGCCGGAGGTGGTGGTGGCGGTTTAAGTCACAATAGTGGCGGTGGCGGTGGTGGTAATGCTGGTGCGGGAGGTTTTGGAGGCTATCAATCAGATACCTGCGGCAATACCACATTTGATAACAGGGGCCTTGGAGGAAGAAATATTTTATATAATGCATCTGCAGATAAAATATTTATGGGCGGTGGCGGTGGTGCAGGCCATGCAGATAATACGGGTTTTAATTTTCCCCAACCAAGTGGTGGTGCAGGTGGAGGCATAGCCATTATCATTACCGATAGCCTTTATATGTATACCCATAAGATTTTATCAATTGGCAACGACGGACAATTTTGTTATTCTCCGGATTGTAATGACGGAATGGGAGGAGGTGGTGCAGGCGGTTCTATATTATTGGCTATCGACAAAATAATTGATACGGTAACAATTTCTACTTCCGGAGGAAATGGTTCGAATGTATTGAGTTCTATTGCTCAGGGAGGGAGAGTAGGGCCTGGCGGTGGTGGTGGCGGGGGTACATTTTTTATAAATAAGAATGCTGTTCCTGCAAATGCAACAGTAATAAAAAATGCTGGTAACAATGGTGTTATCGTATTGAATTCAGGAAATTCCTGGGGTGCAACAAAAGGTACTGACGGGTTAAATTTTTTCAACCTGCTGTTACCTTTCGATACTCTTTTATTTAAATCTAATATTGATTCTGTTAAAATAAAAGATAGTTTACTAACCTGTAATAGTTATAATTTTAAAGGTCTGGCATTTACCAATTCTGTACCAATAACATCCTGGTACTGGAATTTTGGCGATAATAATGTCGGGGTAACTCAAAATACGAATCATACATATCTGTCGCAGAATAGCTATTCAGTAAAATTAATTGCAACAGATATAAATGGATGTAAAGACAGTGCTACTCGAATCGTAATACCAAAGAACGTTAATGTTGATGCTGGATTAAGTAAAACCTTTTGTGCTGATTTACCGGTATCGATCATACTGAATGGAACGGGTACGGGTATTTTTTCCTGGACACCTACTGCCTATTTAAATGATCCCGCACAACAAAATCCAATAGCAAATATTGATACAACAACTACATTTTATTTAACAGTAACTGATACCGATTGTTCAAATTCAGATTCTGTAAAAATATTTATCAATCATTTACCCAGGGTAAAAGCTTCAAAATCGAATGATATAAATTGCAATATTCCATACACACAGTTGAATGTTACAGGTGCATTGCAATATACCTGGGTTCCAGCCTTATACCTGAGTAACAGTTATAGTACAAACCCAATAGCAAACCCATCAACGACAACAACGTTTTTCGTTACAGGAACGGATAGTAATGGCTGCAGTAACAAGGATAGTGTAACCGTAATAACAGATTTTTCTACTGGCACCCTTTTATTGCCAAATAGTTTTACTCCCAATGGAGATGGATTAAATGATTGCTTTGGTATAAGGTTTAACCGTGATGTGCAGAATTTAACCTTTATTATTTATAACAGATTTGGGGAGAAGGTTTTTGAAACTAAAAATGCTAATGAATGCTGGGATGGAAATTACAAAGGCCAGGCTTTAGATCCCGGTACTTATGTTTATTACTTAAGTGGAAAAACCTTATGCGGGAATGTAGTAAAAAAAGGAAGTGTTTTACTTTTAAGATAGGGTTGTAAAATTATCCTTAATAAATCGAATGAGGCGGAGATGGGAATTAAACTGCTTCCGTCCTGCCCCAATAACGCCAAACCCCTTGTTACATGCCGTTTTT
>JBBKWV010000229.1:0-3373 GCA_037969135.1 Ferruginibacter sp. | reverse complement strand
TTTATTAATAGTGCATTAGTAAATATTGTTCGTTATTTCCTGATGCCGGTTTAATTATTTAATTTCCTGAATGACCAAACTGTTTTACAACGTAAGTACAAAATTTTCCCTGGTTGGTTGTAAAACATTATCTTTTATTAAAAGGGTGAGTGCATATAAAATTATTTTCTTGAATACTAAAAAATCAGAAGGTTTCCGGATAAAATATTTTGCCCCGTTTTCGTAAAGCTTGTTCACCACTTCTTTTTCAAAAGAGGTGGAAAAGATAATCACAGGAATATTATTTAATTTTTTATTTTGATTTATTTCTAATAAACATTCAAACCCGTTTTTGCGGGGCATATTCAGGTCCAGGAAAAGTATATGCGGCAGCGGGTTCGTTTCGATATTGAGGAACTGCATAAGCTGTTCCCCGTCATGTACCACTGTAAGCTCCAGGGAAATTGGTATTCCTTCCAAGGCATCTTTAAAAAAAAAGCAGTCGTCTGTATCATCATCTGCCAATAGTATATTAAGCTGTTTTACATTCATGCGTTAAGAACATATTTTAATTTGCTACCCGCAACTATATTTTCTGACGCCATGGGCAGTGCATGCCGAATGATCCGTACAAGCTGTTCCAGATCCCGGGGCTTGCGGATATAAACATCGGCCCCTGTTTTGAATAGGGTAGTCATTTCTTCATGAGCGTTTGATGTTGAGAATATAACTACCGGGAGATCTTTAAGGGTTGCATGTTGTTTTATTTCAGTTAAACATTCAAATCCGTTTTTGCGGGGCATATTGAGGTCGAGAAAAAGAACATCAGGCAGTTTGTTCTCTTCATTGGTGAGCCAAAGCATGAGTTGTTCACCGTCGTGCACGGCTGTAAGGTTAGTAGCTGGTATAAATTTGTTGATTGCTTCTTTAAAAAAGAGACAATCGTCGGGATCGTCGTCGGCAAGCAGTATATTCAGTTCATTTACAATCATGCGTTAAGAATATATTTTAATTTACCGTTCGAAAATATATTTTCGGCAGCCATGGGAAGCGCATGGTGAATAATCTGTACCAGCTGTGCAAAATTGCCCGGTTTACGTACATAAACATCGGCCCCGGTATTGAAAAGTACAGTTATTTTTTCCCGTGCACCCGAAGTGGAGAACATAATCACCGGCAGGTCTTTTAGTTTTTCATGATGTTTTATTTCAGACAAACATTCGAACCCGTTTTTGCGGGGCATATTAATGTCGAGGAACAGTACATTTGGAAGCTGCCCGGAATTGTCATTAAGATAAGTCATCAATTGCTCACCGTCATGCACCGTTGTAAGGCTGGTGAGCATAGGCAATGCTTCCAATGCTTCTTTAAAGAACCTGCAATCGTCAATATCGTCATCGGCAAGTAGTATGTTTAATAATTTCAAGTTTATAATATTTTAAAAAAAATGTTATCGCATTTTTTTGGTGAACAACATAGCATTGTAACAAGAGTACTAAGCTGTCTTAATTCCGGTTTATCTACCTGCCAGCCGGCCATGCTCCGCTGAAGCTTTGTGAAGGCGAGCTGGCGGGTTTAATTCTTATCCTTTTTATTTATTATGTGGTTGAGTACTTCACGAACCACCAGTTTGAGCTCATTAAATACGGCGGGCTTTCGTATATAATCTTCTGCACCCATTTTTAAGAGTGTGCTTTTCAGGTTCTCCTCAAGTTCAGCACCCCTGGTAAAAGATGTGGTAAACATAATTACAGGAAGGTTTTTCAACTTTTCATTTTCTTTTATTTCAGCTAAACATTCGAACCCGGTTTTGCGGGGCATACTTAAATCGAGGAAAAGCACATCAGGAAGACGGTCAGCATTTTCCATAAGATATTCCATGAGCTGTTCTCCATTATTGACTGTACTAAGTGTTGTGGCAATAGTTAATTCACTCAAAGCTTTATCAAAAAAATTACGGTCATCCAGGTCATCATCTGCAAGCAGGATATTGATGGGATGTTTCTGTTGATTTACATTCATATACAATAACTGAATCTGCTACAGATTATCTCCTCAGCCAGGGTATTAAATTTGCACTTGTATTAGTATCATGCAAAGATGAATCCATCAGGCAGTTTTTTTGTTGTATAACTCTTTTAATTTGTTACACAATTCACACTTTTAGAGGGAGTTAGGGGTTGGGAGTTCTTAGTTCTTAGACTGGAGCCTGCTATTACTGAATTGTAATAGTATAACAACTAAAATAAAAGTACTAAAGATTTGTACATGCTGACTCCTTAATATTTTCAAGTGCTGTAGATCAAAATATATGTTTAGCCTCATTCTGAATAACCCCAACGGGGTGGTATGATTATAGTGAGACATGTTAACAGGAGATCAAAACCCCGAAGGGGTGACATAATCAAAATGCTTTATTAATCGTACCATTCAAACAAATACTTTTCATCAAATTCAATTTCAAACTTTTTCAGAAATTCAAGGTATTCCTGTTTAAAGGTTTTCTTTTTGTGATGATGTTCCTGGTTAAGAATATAATCATACACTTTACCAATATGAGAATGTGAATAGGAAAATGCACCGAAACTTTCCTGCCAGGCAAACGTCCCTTTTACAAATTTATGGTCATTAACAAAATTTGAGGCGTTGTTTTTAATATCCCTTACGAGGTCTGATATTGCCATGGCTGGTTTTAACCCGACAAAGGCATGGATATGGTCAGGCATGCCATTTACAATAATTGGTTTTTGTCCTTTGCCTTTAATCGTTCCGGCTATATATTTATGTAATTCAGATTTCCAGTTATTTGCAATCAGGTTTTCCCTCCCTTTTACAGCAAATACAATCTGTATATAAATTTGAGAAAAAGTTCCAGCCATGATAAGTAAATTTTGTTTTCAGATATGTCACCCCTCCGGGGTTTTGAAACACAAATTATAACTTTACTATAATAATTACAACCCTGCCCGTTCCGTTCAGGCGGGCCTTCGGGTTTAATCTCAGCACCTCAAAATATTTAGCCTAAACGCTCACGCCTCACATCCTCTCCATATACCAGCTCAGTTCTTTTTCCATTTTTTTATAACTGAAGATAGAAGTGATTATTTTTTGCAGGCGCATAAAAGCCGTTTCGCTCTTTACCACATAATCATATGCCCGGTGGTGCATACAGTCAATGGCTACTTCAATTTTATCCTGCGATGATAGCATGACAACCGGAATATCGGGGTTGGAATCTTTTATTTTATCCAGTGTTTCCATGCCGTTTATTGCTGTTTTATCAATGCCATCCAGCTGGTAATCTAAAATAATTACATCGGGGTTCTTTGTTAAATTATCCAGGCAAAGCTCACCGGTTGCAAATGTTTCTATTTCAAAATCGGCATGTTGCAGA
>JBBKWV010000228.1:0-29699 GCA_037969135.1 Ferruginibacter sp. | reverse complement strand
AAAAGACATGACACTAATATTTCCTGTTGATTTTTTGATTTTAGTTTTAATCAGCACCGAATTAGGTACTTACTCAATAATCTCCACAATAATCTGGGACTTTGAAAATACAGGATTATCTTTTTTTGCCTTGTTGCGGAGTTCAACATCCTTTATAGTCATTTACAAAGGTTAAACCCTCTTAATGAAAAAAGTTACATTACTCCTGTATTTAATTGCAACATTCCCACTTTTCAAGTGTGCATGTAGAAGATGAAAATATTGTTCGTATAGATCTTAAATGGGGGGATTTTTGTTATGTAGCTTTATCTTTTGTATTTCTTACCAGGCTGATGCCCGCAAAAAAGAAAATAGCTCCGAGTACACCGGTAAAAATGATGGTCTTGATATTTCTTGTTCCTTCTCCGCCGTTCATAAAACTGATACCTGCATAGATCAACCCGGCAACCCCCAGTAGGGATAAGATAATTCCCAATACCCGCTTTTCCATAATAGTAATTTTGTACAAGGTAGACCTAATAAACTGCTACTTGCTTTATTAAAACAGAAAGTGTGAATCATGTAAGAAATGCCCGGAATAATGTAATAACCGTAATGCTGAACCAAAATATATTTGCATTGAATTTATTATTACAACATGCAATTACTAAACTACTGATAACTAATACCTGCAGGCAACGTGGCATGGATGCTGCCTAAAGGGTTAAATTAAAAAAAGTAAAATGACAAAGACAAAACTAATGATTGCAGCTGCCATCGTATCGATTGGATTCACAGCCTGTAATAATGCAAACGACACAGCTAAACATGATGCGGAAGCTTTAACGCTGTATGTTGACTCCGTTGATAACCTTACACCTATTTACACAACAGAGAGCTGGACTGTTATTGATAACGGTTACCAGACAAGAGTTACCCTGGCAGAAAAAAACATAGCGACACTTAATGAAGCAGAAAAGGCCAAGGCTGATGCCAGCAAAGCAAAATACGAAGCATTGAAAGTTAAGTATGAATTGCAAATCAAAGAAAATGAAGCAAAGGCCGCATTGGCAGCATCTACACCAAACTTCAGAACGGTACTTAGAGACAAGTTATTTGGTCAAGGAAAGGTTGGTGATGATATGAATTTCTTATATGTTACCGGTGATAATATCCGTGGCATTTATCAAAACTTTGTAGATGTTGTTGCAGAGAACAAGAATAATTATAGCCGGGAAGACTGGGATGAGATCAATGTTCTGTACGAAGCACTGGATACCAGGAAGAATGTTGTTGAGAAAGATCTTGCAACAAGAGACAATATTAAAATTGCAGGATTAAAGATCAGATATGCTTCCATTGCTGCTACCCACAGAGGTGGTACCAAGGTTGCAGAGAATGCTGATGCAAAGAAATAAGCATGGGGTTATAATTTGAGAAAAACGTTTCAGGTAACTGAAGCGTTTTTTTTATTAGTGAAGAACCATTTGTCCGACTGGCACAAGGATTAACCCTAGATGTTTCCGATACATTCTTTATTTTGCAGAACGATTTTGGCCTTTTGCAGAACATATTTTCAAACCGGCTACCAATACATTTTCTTTGTTTTTTATAAAGTAGAGCCATAAAAAAACAATATGTATTGTGTAGAAACAAACCAACTTTCATACAGTTTTGCCGTCAACGATCCGGTATTGAAGAACATCAACCTGATGGTGCCTACGGGATCTATTTATGGGTTCCTTGGGCCCAATGGCGCCGGTAAAACCACAACCCTGCGGCTTTTGCTGGGGCTTTTAAAAAAACAGGAAGGTGATATTCTTATCTTCAATAAGCATTTACATAAAAACAGAACGGCAATTTTAAGAAGTATTGGCTCGCTGATTGAAAGCCCTTCATTATACGGGCATCTTACGGCATTGGAAAACCTGCAGCTGCAACAGAAACTGTATCAATGCCCCAAAGAAAGAATTAATGAAGTATTGCATACCGTTGGACTAACCCATACAGGTAAGAAGAAATCCAATCAGTTTTCGCTGGGGATGAAACAAAGACTCAGTATTGCTATTGCTTTGTTGCACCAGCCTGCACTGCTCATACTGGATGAGCCAACCAACGGACTTGATCCCAATGGCATTATTGAAGTAAGAGACCTTCTTAAAAAAATAAATGCCGAACAAGGTATCAGTATTATCATTTCCAGTCACCTGCTGTCCGAAATTGAAAAGCTGGTTACACATGTGGGCATCATCAGCAAAGGCAATATGATGTTCCAGGGAACATTAAAAGACCTTGTTGATAAGCAGAATCTACACTCACGCCTCATTATCGAAACCAATAATACGGAAGCTGCTGCGTTCATTATGAGAAAGCTCGGACTCGACGGTACAACAAATGAAGGCAGGATCATGCTGCCCATTCCTGCAAAAGATACAATCGCAAACCTCAACAGGGAATTGGTTAACCGGGGCATTGAAGTGTATGAGATGAGCGTGGTTAAAAAAGACCTCGAAACAATATTTATGGAACTGATCAATCAATAATTATGAACAACGAATTCATAAACTGTTTCAGCGCCGAATGGATAAAAAAGCGCAGAAGCCTTGCATCCTGGCTGGTAATCATCGGTGGTTTTTTTATTCCGCTGGTGAATCTGATTATATTTCTTTTTTATCCAAAGCAAATTCTATCCATGCATGAGTCGGGGCAATTCTGGAATTTAATGTTTGACAATTCATGGAAGTCGATGGCTTTTATGCTGCTGCCAATGGGCATTGTACTGGCTGTAAGCCTTGTTACACAACTTGAATTTAAAAACAATACCTGGAAACAGCTGCACACTTCACCTGTATCATTCGCCAATATCTATTTTTCAAAATTGCTGGTAATACTGCTGATGTTATTTCAACTCTTCATCTTGTTCAATATTGGTATTTATTTAAGCGCTATAATTCCATCGGTTGTTAATAGTAAGTTTCCGTTTCCTAATTATGCCATGGATGCCGGGTATTTAATTAAAGAGAATGCAAAGTATTTTATAGTAAGTATGCCTTTGGTAGCCTTGCAATACCTAATCAGTCTTAAATTTAAAAACTTTCTGATACCGGTCGGTGCAGGCCTGGTATTGGTTGTAGGGGGATTAATGGCTTTGTCGTGGGAATATGTTTTTGCTGTGCCGCATGCTTATACAGCCTTGCAGTATCTGCAGGCTAAAAGTGGCACGCTGCCTGAACATAATCTGCTGCTGTGGTCGGTGGGTTATTTTATGGTATTTAGCTTAGTGGGTTTTTGGTTGTATATTTCAAAAAAAGAAAAAGGCTGAGTACAGCTTTTTTAATGCATGAAGAAATCATTTATTATTTTATTACATGCAGGATATTGGATTCTTTACCTGCTGTTGTTATTGCTGTTTATCATTTTCATGGAAGCAGGAGGTATGACCAAACTTTCGCAGAACCACCAGCATTTATTGGGCTTTATTAAGGTAATGACATTCTTCACCATTCTGCCGGGTATAATTGGGTTCTACAGTTTTTATAGTTTTCTGTTCGATAAATATCTTTCAAAAAGAAAGATAGCAGCATTATGCATATCGGCAATACTGATTTCGATTTTGATCGGTCTTGTGGCGCTTATTTTTCTTAACCTGGCAACAAGAGGTTTTTTGATTGACCAAAAGGCCATACAACAGTCGTTGGGCATGATGACTTTTATGGCAGTACTTACAATGATACATGGGATCATTGCCCTGGTAATGAAGGGGTTTATAAACTGGTATGGTGATATCAAACTTAAAGAAGAACTGCAGCGTAAAAATTTTGAAACAGAACTGGCATTGGTGAAATTGCAGCTTAGCCCGCATTTTTTATTCAACAGCATAAATAATATTGATGTTCTGATAAAGAAAGATGCTGACAAAGCTTCAGCTTATCTCAACAAATTATCCGATATTATGCGCTTTATGCTTTACGAAACCAAGACAGAAAAGATACCGCTGCAAAACGAACTTACCTATATTGAAAAATATATCGACCTTCAAAAAATAAGAACTGCCAATACTGATTTTGTAACTTATAGTACTGAAGTTGATTGCGGATCCTGGATGATTGCTCCCATGCTGTTTATTCCGTTTATTGAAAATGCATTTAAGCATGCTGTAAATAAAAGAACAGATAATGCTGTTGTGATTTATATAAAAGCAGCAGCCGGACAACTGAATTTTTACTGCGAAAATCATTTCATTGAAAATGAATTGGCTAACCAGGAAGCATGTGGCCTTGGAAATGAATTATTGGAAAAACGGCTTAATTTGCTGTATCCCCAAAAGCACCAACTTAAAACACAAAAACAGAATAATATTTACAAAGTAGATTTAACTATTTATGCCGATCAGGATTAATTGTATAGTAATAGAAGATGAACCACTGGCCATGGAACGAACAATGGAGTATATTCAGAAATTACCAATACTGAACCTTGTTGAAACCTTTGACAATGCGCTGGATGCTATTGGGTTTCTAAAGCATAATGCTGTCGATCTTATTTTTTTGGATATAAATCTGGGTGAACTTTCAGGTATTCAGTTATTGGAAAATATCAATATCAGCTGCGATGTTATTATCACTACTGCTTATCCCGATTTTGCTTTACAAGGTTACGACCTGAATGTTACAGACTTCCTGTTGAAGCCATTTAGTTTTGAACGTTTTTTACAGTCTGTAGATAAAGTACAACAACATGTTGCATTAAAAGCAATCGACAAAAAACCTGATTATATTTTTGTCAAGACGGAAAATCGGATTGAGAAGATTTCTTTCGATGATGTACTTTACATAGAAGGTATGAGAGATTACCGACGTATTCATACCAGCAAAAAAAAAATAATGACCCTGCAAACTTTTACTGATCTTGAAAAAGAAATTCCCCCACATATTATCTGCAGGGTGCATAAATCATACATGGTAGCGCTTAATAAAATTATAAAAGTTGAAAAAGACAGAATCCATATTCAAGATGCTACTATACCTGTTTCGGAAACGTATAAGCAACATTTTTTCAACCTGATAGGTCATTAGCGATCCCCGGATTTCTATTAGATATAAATATGCAATGACAAACAATAATTATATTATTGGTTTTTCAAGCGATTCTCTAAAAGTGCATTGTGTAGGTCTATGAATCTCCAACAACCTGAAATGCTTCATAGAGTGCTGTGCAGGATTTTATTCGTAAAAACATGCTGTGTGAAAACAGGAATTAAAGAAGAGGAAATTGTTAAGCCAGTATTATATTTTTCCAGATGTGTGAAAAAAGCAAATATTTGTGAAAAATGATTCTCTCTGCTGCAAACTAAAGGGAATAGCAATGAGTATGTTTAAATAAAATTAAAAAAAATGTTACAGGAAATTGAAGCGGGTTTTGTTGAATTAAAATAAGTTACAAGAAATATAGTTTGCTGTTCAAACAAATATCTAAAGTATGTATCATAAACTGAAAATCTATTATTAAAAACTGCAGGGAATCTGTCATCCTATAAAAGGAGAGCCTTCGGCTGAATGAACAACTGAAGGCTCTTTTAAATTTTTTTGACTCACTTGTTAAAGATTAAAAACTATTTCTTTTTAGTTTCAATTTTTACTCCATTCTCATCTAAAGTTACGCTGGTAGAATTTACCGGAGGGTCTTTTACAATAATTACCGGAGGGTCTTTTACTATAATTACTGGTTCAGCCGGTACAACGATTACTTCTTTCTTTGCTTCAGGCTCTTTATCATTACAGGAAACAACAGTTAATGCTGCAACTAAAGTCAGAAATCCAATGATCTTTTTCATAATGTAATTTTATCAGGTGAATGCTGAAACCGGTTCAAATTATTTTGAAACAATAAGCAGCAACTAGTCTATATGCAAATACCGTACCCTTAATATAAATGGTTCAATATGTCCACTAACAACAGAGTTGAGGTACCTGTAACAGTTTTAGTCTTCGGTATTTTCTTTGGGTAACTGTTGATCCAATTTTAGCGCATCAATATCCATCTCTCTTTCAATATGCCTGATCGCTTCATCACTGAAATGACCGTCTTTATGCATTTTTAGTAATAATGTCCTTTGAAATTTATTGATCTCTATTTGTGCCTGTAACAAGTTGTCCGGTATCGTAGTCTGTACAACATGATTTGTATATTTTGCTTTCCTGCGCAGATTGATCTCCTTTGTTAGCTTACGGATCATTTGTTCGTATTGCATTTTCAATTGCTGCTGCAGTTTATTATCACCCGGTACCGGAAATTCTTTTTCGATAAAATTAATGGTACTGTTTGCCATGTATAACTGTAATTCTTTTGCTTCTTCATCTGTATTATCATTCGTTTTTATATTGAGCCAGCGTATGAGCAGTGGCAATGAAAGTCCCTGAACAACCAATGTTACAAATATCACAACAAATGCAAGAAAAATGATAGAAGACCTTTTTGGAAAAGCACTGCCATCAACCAATACCAGCGGCAGAGCCAGTGCAGCTGCCAATGATATCACACCCCTCGTTCCGGTCCAGGCTACGATCAGTACATTTTTCCAGGTTTCATCCGGGTTTATTTTATTGGCTGTTTCGTCCTTTTTATTTTTCCTGAAAATATTTTGCCAATGGGCACCTGCAAAAACCCAGATGATACGCACAATGATCGTAACGAGACTGATGGTTAAACCATAGCCCACAATAGTGCCCATAGGATAATTTCCCATATCATTAATAATGGAGGGCAATTGGAGGCCGATCAGGATAAAAACAAATCCCTGTAATAAAAAGATCAACACATCCCATAGCACCCTGCTCCTCATCCTTGCCTGGAAAGAAAATGCTTCCGGCGATCTTCGGGCAATAAATAATCCTGTAGTTACTACTGCCAATATACCGGACATGTGAAAATGTTCTGCAGTAAGATAGGAAACAAAAGGAGCCAGTAAAGTAAAGCTGGTTTCCACCACCGGGTTATTTTCAATTCTTTTATGCGCCCACACAAACAGGTATCCCGTTACAAGCCCAATAGCAATACCAATGCCTGATACCAATAAAAACTGGATACCTGCTTTCCAAAAAACAAAGGTACCGGTAGTTACCGCCATCACGGCATAACGATATGCAATCAGCGCTGAAGCATCGTTTACCAGGCTTTCTCCTTCCAGGATGGTGATCACTTTTTTATTCAGCCCCAATCCTTTTATTATTCCGGATGCCGCAACCGCATCCGGTGGAGAAACGACTGCGCCCAAAACAAATGCAAGCGGCCAGGTAAAACCAGGGATCATAAAATGTGCAGTAACGGCCACGGCTACTGTTGTAAAAAAAACAAGTGTAATGGCTAAAGCTGAAATGGGCCTGATAGATGTTTTGAATTCGAGCCAGGAAGTTTTTGAAGCTGCATCATACAATAACGGTGGCAGCATGATCAGGAAAACTACATCCGGATCCAATGCCAGCCTGGGAATTTGTGGTATAAAACCAATCAACAGGCCGGCAAAAACAAGCAGAACAGGGAATGGGAACTTTCTTTTATTGGCAATAGCTGTTATGCCAATAAGAATAGCCATAATTAAAATAACAACTTTAAAATCTTCCATATTTACTCAATCTACGTATAATGCAGGAAATAATTTTAACAAAGAAAGGGGCAACAATTGTTGCCCCTTTCTTTGCAGTAAACAGATTTACTTTTTATTGAAAAGATAAAAAACGCCCAACTGAAATCCCCTGTTGGTTGATTTTATATTTCCTTCTTTATTGATATCAGTCAATCCAAGATTAAATCTTGCATCAAAACCGAAACCGGTATGCGGTATCAGGTAACTGGCACCGGTTGCTAAACCAAAATCAACTGTATTCAGGTCGTTTTTAAAATCTTCTTTTATATCTCCAGTTTTGGATTTAGCACTTATTAAAAATCCAAGCTGCGGGCCCGCCTGTAATCTCACTCCGTTTTGAAACATATACTGAAGCAATACTGGCACCTGAATATAACCGAGGTTATACCTTGTATCAAAGGGGCCAGCTTTGTAATTGGCGCCATTGGTTGAATAAAATGTTTCAGGTTGCAGGGCAAACCTTTTTGTCAGGTGAATATGCGCCAGTACTCCGGCGTGAAAACCTACAACGGGATCATAATTAATGGAATTGCTGTTGTGGATATTGTAAACGTTTAACCCACCTTTAATCCCGAAGTTTACTTTTTGAGCAATTGTAGTTCCTGTAAACAGAATTGCTGCCATAAATAAGCTTAATAAAATTTTCATAATGTTTTGTTTTAATAATCTTTTTTTGAAAAATATTTTTCGTTTTTTACTCATTAATATCGCTCCACTACTTTTTTGATCGGCTAATCCTTTTTTGGGAGCGCATGTTTGTGTTGCTTAAATGAACACTGCAAAGTTGGTTCAATAATTGCTTTCACATGTTATACAATTATGCAAATGTGTTACAGTATTCACATGTTGTTGGTTAAAACGGATATTACCAAATTTGTGCCAAAAGTGGGAATGATATAAATTAAAGAACAAAAATTGTAACAATTTTATATGCAGAAACTGCCATCTTTGGCATTGATTGTGAGACAAAAAATATGTATTAGAAATAGAGAGGGATTCGGTTTTTTAAAACAAAAATATTTTTGTTAAGCATTCAATAGTTATTTTTTAATCAAATAAAAAATCCATCATGGAAAAAAAATTATTTAAAATGATGCTGTTAAGTGCATTGTTTATTACCATTTGCTCTTCTGCATCTGCACAGATTTACGTAAAAATAAGGCCACCGGTTCCTGTTATTGTAAGACCTGTGCAACCTGCCCCGGCATATGTTTGGATAAATGAAGAATGGGAACCCAATGGTGGTTCTTACCGTTATTCAGGAGGGCATTGGGCCCCGCCACCACAACCAGGCTATTACCACAGGTCGGGTTACTGGCAGCGTACCGGTAAAGGACAAAGATGGGTGCAGGGAAAATGGTATAAAAAGCAGCCGGGTAATAATGGCAAACATAAAGGCCAATATAAAGCTAAACACAAAGGCAAACATTGATCTTTTTGAATGCAGTTTTAATATCCCTCATTGGCATCAGTGAGGGATATTATTTTAGATAATGTGATCAGCATATATTGAATTACAATTTGATCAATACCAATGAAATGTTTTTTTGGAAATTAGTGCAGCTGATGATAAAGCAGGGTATTGTAAATGTTGATTAACAATTCTGATATCAAAAAGTCATTTACGTTTTTTCGGATTTTGTCATTGATGACTGATTAAGTAATTTAGCCAATCAGGATCAGTAATGTTATTAACAGGATCTGTTCATCCTGTTTAAACTATCATGACAAATAAATTTTTAAGATCTTTCAATTCCCTGCTGAAACTGGCCGGTAATTTTGATAAGGAATCCAATGCTGCAAAAAAACAATTACTCATTGACCTGAGTGGGGAAGCCTTACCCAGAGGACAGCAACTCCTGCAGTATCACGATCTACTGCTGTTTACTTGTGCTTATCCTGCTAATCCTCTTACCCGGCGAATGGCTGAAAAAGAGCTGCAGCGTATAGCCACAATGGGTAAAAAACTAAAAACTACAAAAAATGCTTTCCCCGAAAATGAAGGGTTGCCCTTTGCAAATACCGTTACCCGTTTTTCGCCTGATTTTCTAAGTTGGTTGCTACAACATAAAGATATCAGGGTTGAATTTGATTCTTTCTACAATCCTTCTCTTTCGTTAAATGAAATATTGAACATTAGCCTTCCCGCTGTGTTGAAAGCAGAAACAACCGCCGGATTAAACAATGAAGATCTGCTGGAGGTTTTACATATAAAACCAGGACAGTATATACCATTTCTGCTCGGACAACTGGAAGAGCTGAACGACAGGCCATTGCTTAAAGAACTTTTTATCGAACGCATGGATCTGTATGTTAAACTGGTGCCCGGAAACAAACATTTTGCAAGGGCATTTAACCGCGTGCCAGTCAGTCAGGTATTTTATCACCGGGATTTACTGAAAAAATTTGACCATCATAAGTTGATCAATGAACCCATACCCGGAATCCATATACCGGATAAATCGGAAAGGCAACAATTATATAAAGTGATCAGGAATGCGATGGCATTAACGGTTAGGGAAATTGACCCGGCTACATTTTTACAGGATTACTCCATGCGTGTATACCAACTGGAAAGAGGCCTGTCAATTGCTGTTTATTCCATGATACCGCAACGGCAATTACCATTGGAGACTTATTTTGGTTTTACCTTTTTCAAGAATGGGTTACCGGTTTCCTATGGTGGAATATGGGCTTTTGGACGCATGGCGAAATTGGGGCTGAATATTTTTGAACCCTACAGGGCCGGTGAATCGGGCTTTATCCTCTGTCAGTTACTCCGGGTTTGTAAACAGGCTCTGGGAACCAGTTATTTTGAAATTGAACCCTACCAGTTTGGTTTGGATAACCCCGGAGGTATCAGCAGTGGTGCGTTCTGGTTTTATTATAAATATGGTTTCAAACCCGTTGATCAGCATTTAAATCAACTGGCCGAAAAGGAATACCATAAGATCAGTGCCCGGAAAAATTACCGGAGTACCTCCAATACATTATTGCAGTTTACTGAAAGCAATGTTTGTCTCAATCTGGATGAAACACTTCCACTGAATGTTCAGGATCTGATGAGCAATATACTAACAGCCATAAATAAAGGCTGGCAACATAATTACAGTATTGCCCGTCAGCAGGCTGTTAGCAACTTCTGTAAGAAAGTAAAAATTGATGCGGATAAATTAAGTATGGCGGAAAAAAATATTGTAGAAGAGATTGCTTTATGGGCAATGGCCATGCAGATCAGTAACACCAAAAAATTGCAACTGATGAAACAAATGGTCTTTGCCAAAACCCATGATGATTATGCCTACCAGCAATTACTGCTCCACTTTTTTGAGAGCTGAGTTATTGATCATTTTTCATCTGGAAACTATCCCAGTCTACCCCTATCCGAAAGGTTTGATATATCCGGCCGGTTTTTAAATGGCCCCCATAATGATTGGTAGCTGAATGAAAGATCCCGGAAGGGTATGCTACCATACGGTTAAACCGGTACCCAATCCTGTCAATTTCAATCCATTTGCTCCGGTTCTTGCTTTCCCATTCCAGCTGGTTTTTTAAATCGGCAAATTTCATTTTAAACCTCCGTGCATCAGCAGGTGTGGCTGGATCTATTAGACCTGTTCGTTTATGCATCCACAAAGACGTTCCGCAATCTAAGGGGATGCCGGGAGTAAGGTAAATAACAACGGTTATATCATTGTAGGGCTCATCAGAATGTACAGCGGGTATTTCCTTTTTCTTTCCCTTTGAAAGTCCCTGATAAAAAACACCGTTTTCTTCTATAGGATCTGTATCCCAACGGGTAATTTTTAATCCCAGCAGTTTTTCCAGTTTGGCTTTAACGCCTTTTTCATGATACACAGCCCTGCTCCTGTATCCTGTTACATGTTCGGGTTCATAATAGCTGGCTTGTAATGCGGTTTGGTACACATCTTCGGGGTGATTGTAAAAATTGTCCTTCACAATTAAAAAACGGGGATATAATAATTTATCCATAACGGTTACAAAAATTAAACGGGTTATTAACAGATTAAAAATAATGCAATTTATTTTTTTTATACAGATGATTTTGATCATCAAAAATAATGTATACTTCATCGAAATTAATCCGATGCCAATTTTAGCCTTTACCCCTCACAATTAATACAAAGTTTATTTTCAGGTCTTGCAGCATATCAGCAGGATGCACATTGGTAAAGTATCCTGAAAATTAGCAGGAAACAAATTTTTCTGATATGGTAATAAATCTTTTGACTGTATTATGGTTGCCAAAAATTTAATAAATCTACACTTTAAGGAATGCCTGTTCAATGTCAGCAATAAGGTCATGGTGATTTTCTATTCCAACACTTAACCTGACCATTTTGTCGGTAAGCCCAAGCCTGTTTTTTTCTTCGGTTGGTTCATCGGCATGCGTCATACTGAATGGGTGTTCGGCAAGGCTTTCTGTACCACCAAGACTAACTGCCAGTTTAATGTGTTTACAATTGTTTAAAAAGAGGAAAGCTTCTTTTTCTCCGCCTTTAACGTCAAAACTGATCATGGCACCATTGCCCAGGTTTTGTTTTTCTAAAATAGCCAGCTGATCTGGATTGTTTGTTTTTGTAAAGCCCAGGTAATATACTTTTTCAACTTTTGGATGTGCTGAAAGATATTGTGCAATTTTTGCCGCATTGGCTGCAGCAGCTTCCATTCTTATTTTTAATGTTTCCAGGCTTCTCATAAGCAACCAGCTCGTGTTTGGGTCGATCATGGTGCCTAAAACCGTACGGCTTTTTTTAATTTCCTGGATGATTTTTTTACTGCCAATTGCTGCACCTGCAATAAGATCACTGTGCCCGCCAATGTATTTTGTGGCAGAATACAAAACGATATCGGCGCCATGTTTAAGCGGATGCTGCCATAACGGTCCCATATAAGTATTGTCAATGGCTACCAATACTTTTTTTTCTGCTGTTGAATACAAAGAAGCTATTTCACTGCACATTTCTATATCTATGAGGTCGTTTGTCGGGTTGGCTGGTGTTTCGGCAAAGATCATACTCAGTTTTTCCCCGGCATTATTGGCTTCAACAAGTTTTAGTATATCTTCTTTGTTGTCACTGGCATTAAACCCGATGGAACTGACTCCCCATTTCTGCAGCATGTAATGGATGAATTTATGTGTGCCGCCATAAATGGGATTGCTGAATAACAATACATCACCCGGTTTCAGGAAACTGACCATGGTTGTTGCAATGGCACTCATACCACTGGAAAACGCAGCAGCAGCAGCTCCGCCATCCCATAGCTTCAACCGTTCTTCCAGTATTTGCATATCCGGATTGTTGATCCTGCTGTATATCAATCCCATTTCCTCACCCTCATGCCCCGGTTTGCCATGTGCCATTTCAAAAAAGGCCTTGCCTTCCTCTGCGGTTTTAAAAACAAAAGTGGATGTCTGGAATATCGGGCATTTAACTGCACCCTCGCTTAATTCAGGGTTATATCCATAACCCATCATCAATGTTTCAGCTGCAAAATTTTGTGCACTCATATGTTACTGTTTTCGTAAAGGTTACACTTATCCAGATCTAAAAACATGATTTTAGTTACTTTCAAAACAAATCTTAATTATGAGAAAAGTGTCCAATTGTACATTTTATTCAGCGTCCCTAAGTGGAACTTCTTCATGCCGATCCTTTGGTTTATATTTGAGCATGCAAAAATCGCTATTTATCCTCCTGCTTATTTTTTCGGGTTTCGGGTTATCTGCACAAATAAGGTCTAACCGCGATCTGGTAGGGAAATGGCAGGGAAATAATATGAAACTCGAGTTTTTCAGTGACCAGCATGTGATCATGACCTTGCCGGGCGGCAGATTGCCTGTTGCAACATTTACCGCCGATTATATGCATAACCCGGTTTTACTGATGATCACTGTCATGGATAACGGTCAAAAACTTTCTTATAAGGGAAACCTTCAATTCCTGGACAACGAAAATATTCAACTTGAATATTTTGCAGGAAACTCAAACAATGTATTTGAAAAGGGCAGGGTAGTGAAATTGAAAAGATTGAAATAGTCATACAATCCTTTTTTTTATGCTGGCTGTTTACCGGTAAGATACTTATTGGAAAAAAAGATAATTATTTTCTGTTTTAGCATGATAAGGGATCGGAAATAAATGCTTTGTGAACTAAGCTTGAATGTATAAAAATTCAGAAAAATAAGTTTGGGCAAATGTTTCCGTAATAAAAAAATACAACTTGCATAGACTATTTTTGCACTTATTAAAAATCAAACAACAGTATAATGGAAATGCAAGAACTATTTGAAAAAGCAGTTATGGAAAGTAAATCACTTTCCCGTAAACCCGATAATGAAACTTTACTGCAACTGTATTCCCTTTATAAACAAGCAATGGAAGGAGACATAAATACAGAGCCACCATCCAATATGTTCGACTTTGTAAATAAAGCCAAACATGATGCATGGGCATCTCTGAAGGGTAAAACCACAACGGATGCTAAAGAATCTTACATTAACCTTGTTAATAAGTTAAAAGCCTGATCGGTAGTGATTTAATAAATAATTCATTTTTCTAACAATTCATTTACTTTATTAAAGTAATAAGCAAGCTGCTTTTACGTTAGAGTAGTGTTGTTAAATATTATCTAAAATGGATGAATGTGTATAAATCAAAGTCATTATAAAACAATAAAAATTTATCTTCGTGTTTCATATTTTAGTTATTAAGTTTTCTTGTTTAATAACTTATATCAGCCCCCAATTCAGCTACCCGGCAAAAGAAAACAGGCTATTATTAAACTAAATTTCAATCATTTCGATTACAGCACTACTTTTTTTCTTATTTAACTAATTATTGAAAGACCGAAAATTATGAAAAACCCACTTTTGAAAAGTGTGCATGTGATCTTTTTTGTATTATTGATAAGTAGTTTGCAAATTCCATTGGTATTTGCAAAAACAAAACCAGTAATCAATGCACAAACAGCCCGTTTTATACCTGTCTCTAATGAAAAACCGTCTGAAATTTCCTATTCAAAGATCATTTATGATAGTTTGCAGTTGAAGGGACTTGGACTATCCGAACAGGCATTTAATTATGCTGTTAAGGGATATTCTTACCTGAAGGGGAACGGAAAGATCCTAAATGATCAGATCCTTTCGATTGTTGATTTTACAAAACCTTCTTATCTAAAGAGATTGTTTGTAATTGATATTCAACATTGTAAACTTTTATTCAATACTTATGTGGCCCATGGGCAAGGGTCGGGTAAGGAGTTTGCGCATAAATTTTCAAATATCCCGGAAAGTTATCAAAGTAGTTTAGGGTTTTATCTTACTACAGACACTTATTCAGGAAAAAATGGTTATTCGATGCACCTGGATGGATTGGAAAAGGGAATAAATGATAAAGCGGATGACCGTGCAATCGTAATGCACGGGGCACCATATGTAAGCGAATCATTTATCAGGGCCCAGGGATACATTGGCAGAAGCTGGGGTTGCCCTGCAGTGCCTGAAAAACTCAACAAGCCAATCATTGAAAAGATCAAAAATGGAACCTGCCTGTTCATATACGCTGAAAGTAATAATTACCTCAAAAGATCTAGAATAATAAATAGCTGAAGTCCATTATTTATCTAAAAACTTCGTCCTCTCCCGAGCAATCCGGGGAGGGCATTTTTTTAAATGCTAACCAGTACTATAATATGAACTTGGACTTGTTTTATTAACTTCACAAAAAATATTTAATGAGTTTAAAACAGATTCTCAAGGGAACCGGCGTTGCAATAGTTACTCCTTTCGGCAAAAAGGGAAATACGGATTTCAATGCTTTAGGAAGGCTGATTGATTTTATCATTGCCGGTGGGGTAGAATATATTGTAACATTGGGAACTACCGGAGAAGCGCCCGTTCTTTCTAAAGAAGAAAAGATTGAAATAATTGAGTTTACGTACAGTCATGTAAACGGCCGTGTACCCGTGATCGTTGGGATCGGCGGCAATGATACCCGTGCACTGGTAAAAGACCTGGAAACATTTCCACTAAATGAGGCTACTGCAATTTTAAGTTCAAGTCCTTATTATAACAAACCATCACAACAGGGATTGTTTGAGCATTACAAAATGCTTGCAGCTGCAGCTCCCAAGCCCATTATATTGTATAATGTTCCGGGGCGAACCGGCAGGAACATGACAGCAGAAACTACTCTCAGGCTAGCCCGGGATGTTCCCAATATTGCCGGCATAAAAGAAGCCAGTGGCGATATGCAGCAATGCATGGAAATTTTACGGAAAAGACCAGAACATTTCCTGGTTGTTAGTGGTGATGATGCCCTGGCGCTGCCACAAATGGCATGCGGCATGGATGGTGTGATCAGTGTTGCAGCAAACAGCTTCCCCGAAAAATTCTCCGAAATGATCAGGCTTTGTCTTCAGCATGATTTTGTAGCAGCCAGAGAAATAAATGACATTCTCATTGATGCATACGAAATAATGTTCTCAGAAAATAATCCCGCAGGTGTTAAAGCATTTTTACATGAATTGAATTTAATGGATAATGTTGTCCGTTTGCCGGTTGTTGCATTAAGTGACCCATTGCATTTGCTGGTGAAAAAATATCTGAATAAATGAGTTCAACTTCAGTTATATATTCCCGAAAGAAGATGTTTTTATTCAGAACATCTTTTTTCATTTTCTTCCTTTCTGCTTTTTCATTCCAATCATTTGCACAATTCAATGTAAAGATCACGGTCAATGCTGTTCCACCAACACATGTAACCGATAGCATTTTTGTTGCAGGAAATTTTAATAATTGGGAACCCGGGAATGAAAAATATAAATTGATCAGTTCAAATGGAACTTATTCTGTAAACATAAACGGATTGAAAAATGATTTGATTGAATTCAAGTTCACCCGTGGTAATTGGAATCGTACGGAAGTTAACCCTGATGGGAAAGATATCGCAAACAGGTACATAAAACTGATCTCAGATACTTCTATAGTAACAGTTATAGACGGATGGAAGGATGATTTTGCTGAAACAAATAAAAAACATTCAGCATCTGCGAATGTAAGTATTTTAGATACTGCTTTTTATATGCCCCAGCTAAACAGGCACAGGAGAATATGGGTTTATCTGCCCGACGGTTATAAAAAATCGAAAAAAAAATATCCCGTTTTATATATGCATGACGGACAAAATCTGTTTGATGAATTCACCGCTTCATTTGCAGAGTGGGGGATTGATGAGATATTGGATTCATTGACTCAAAAAGGACAACCATCCTGTATCCTAATTGGAATTGATAATGGCCCGCAACGGATCAATGAATACAATCCTTATGACAATGAAAAATACGGATTGGCAGAAGGGGAAGCCTATGTTCAGTTTATTGTAGAAACACTGAAGCCATTTATTGACAATAAATTCAGAACCATTCCTGAAAAAGAAAAAACATTTATTGCCGGCAGTTCTTTGGGCGGCCTGATATCATATTACGCCATGTTGAAATATCCGGAGACATTTGGAAAGGCGGGGATATTTTCACCCTCTTTCTGGTTTGCGCCGGAAATAAAAAAACTCACAGATTCTGTCGGGTTTAAACAAAAGGGGCAGTTTTTCTTTTATGCAGGAGAATTCGAAGGGGACAATAAGGTTGAGGAAATGAATGACATTTCTGATAAGCTGGGAGAAATTTCAGGCACGCTTATATATACCATTACTGATCCTGTGGGAAAACACAATGAGGCAGCCTGGCAAAAATGGTTTGCTGAATTTTATTTGTGGGTAAATGGTAATGGTCTGAGTTACCAGATTAATACAGTTGATTAGATCTTGAAACACAATCCTTCCAAAGCAAGTTCTGTATTATTAAAAACTTCTTTCGCCTCATGCAGGAACTCATCCAGGATCTCATATTTGGAAGAAAAATGTCCGATCAGTAATTTTTTTGCTCCTGCTTTACTGGCAATGGTCGCTGCTTGTGTGGTTGTACTGTGAAAACGTTCTGCAGCCCGTACATGCTGGTCTTTTAAATAAGTGGTTTCATGATATATAAGATCAACTCCTTTTAATTTATCTCCGAGGGATTCATCAAAGATGGTATCAGCACAATAAGCATAACTCCGCGATCTTGTTGCTGCATTTGTTAATTCCTCATTGGGAATGATCGTGCCCTTTTTCGTTTTATAGTCAGAACCATTTTGAAGTTGTTCGTAAAAGGCAGCAGGGATCTCATAAGATTTTACCCTGTCTGCATCAATGCTTCTCGGCTTTTTAATTTCCCTGAATAAAAACCCCCAGCAATCAATCCGGTGATTCACTTTAAAGCATTCGATGCTGATCTTGCTTGTATGCGCAATCATCCCTTCGTCAATTAAAGGATGAAAATGTACAGTATATGATAAAACCGTGTTGGCAGCATTTAATTGGATGTTAATGATCTCTATCAATAAGGGAGGGCCATACAGGTGCAGGTCCTGTTTACGGCTTAGCAAACTCATACTTGTCAGCAATCCGATCAATCCGAAATAATGATCACCATGCAAATGCGAAATAAACACATGGCTGATCTTACTTCTGCGAATTTTATATTTCGACATTTGCGACTGTGTTCCCTCACCACAATCAATCAGAAAAAAATCTTCCTGTGTTTGTAATATCTGTGCTGTAGGATTTCTTCCATAAGCAGGGATGGCAGAATTATTTCCTAAAATAGTTAGTGCGATCAATCGGCAATGTTATTGGGTGAATTTAACTTAATTAAGGTTAAAATTAATTATTTGGATCCTGTTCATCAATATTGTCATCAAATCCACTCATCAATTCTCTTTCAATTTCTTCCATTTGCAGAATATCCCATGCTTCACTTTCTGTGGGAGTAATATTCATGGTATCCATCAGATTATTAAAAATAAACCTGTTTTCTACCTCTTTTTGAAGCCCGCACACAATAAATGATGCATTCTTTTCGTAAAACTGTTGTTGTACACCCGCAATCATTTCAGCGGCTTCATCACAAAGCAGGGTTACTTCACCCATATTTAAAATAATGTGGGGAATATCTTTTTCAGAATAGGCAATCAACAACTTTTTCAAAGTATCTGTCATATTAGCAGAAATTGCAGACTCTTTTGGTGTAATAACCGTAAATTTTTCTTTGGTATCTGTTTTGACATTCATTAATCATCTGTTTAAGTAACAATGTAAAATTATTAATTTTTGAATGAATGCGGTTTCTTTATCAGATGTTTTAATAATGTGTCTTTTTCGAATAAATTTATTTAACGAATGATTCACTTGATTAAAGTAGATAAAATTTTTAAATCGGATCAAAGACTTTAACTTTTCAACATATCAACATTTGCGTATTTGAACGAACAAACAGATATATTTATTCGTTATTATTGTAACTATAAAAACCTAAGAGAATGGATAATAATTTCTCAACACAAGTAAAAGAGATCATTTCTTACAGTCGGGAAGAAGCTTTGCGATTGGGTAATGACTTTATTGGCACCGAGCATTTGGTATTGGGGTTGATCAGAGATGGTGAAAATACCGCCGTAAAAATTTTAAAATCACTCAATGTTGATCTTTACGAGCTCCGTAAAGAAATAGAAATTGCAGTAAAAGATAAAACCGGTAAGAATATCGCCAATATCAATTCATTGCCTTTAACAAAGCAGGCCGAAAAAGTAATTCGCATAACAGTACTTGAAGCAAAGGCACTGAAAAGTTCTCTGGTAGAAAGTGAGCATTTAATGCTCTCTATCTTAAAGAATAAAGAAAATATTGCTACTCAAATTTTAAATCAGTTTGATGTGGATTATGATGTATTTAAAAATGAGTTGGGTTTTGTAACCAGTAATCCGCCACAAGCCGAGTTTAATGAGGATGATGATTTTGATGATGAAAGAAAGCAATATGGCGGACAACAACGGTCTCAGAAAGCAGGAAGCAGCGGTGCCGGTCAAGCCAAAACCAAAACTCCCGTGCTGGATAATTTCGGAAGAGACATTACAAGGCTGGCAGAGAACGGAACATTGGATCCGATTGTTGGCCGCGAAAATGAGATTGAAAGAGTATCTCAGATTTTATCAAGGCGTAAAAAGAATAATCCGATCCTTATTGGTGAACCGGGTGTTGGTAAAACAGCAATAGTAGAAGGACTTGCTTTGAGGATCGTACAAAGAAAAGTTTCCAGGGTGCTTTTCGATAAAAGAGTGGTAAGTCTCGACCTTGCTGCTTTGGTTGCGGGTACAAAATACCGCGGTCAGTTTGAAGAACGCATGAAAGCGATTATGAATGAACTGGAAAAAAACAGGGATGTGATCTTATTTATCGATGAGATACATACCATTGTAGGCGCCGGTGGTGCCAGTGGTTCACTGGATGCTTCCAATATATTTAAACCTGCTCTTGCCCGTGGAGAACTGCAATGCATAGGTGCATCTACACTAGATGAATACCGTATGCACATTGAAAAAGACGGGGCACTTGACAGACGCTTTCAAAAAATAATCATTGAACAACCTTCGGTAGAGGAAGCGATAGAAATTCTGACAAATATTAAAAGTAAATACGAAGACTATCACAATGTAACTTACAGTGCCGAAGCTATTGAAGCCTGTGTTAAACTAAGTGACCGTTATATGACCGACCGTCTGCTTCCCGACAAAGCCATTGACGTTTTAGATGAAGTGGGTGCAAGAAAGCATATAAAAAATATCAATGTTCCGGAAGTGATCATTGAACTTGAAAAAAAGATCGAAGACATCAAACTGGAAAAGAACAAAGTAGTAAAAAGCCAGAAGTTTGAAGAAGCTGCTTCTTTAAGAGATACAGAAAAACGTTTACAGGAAGACCTGGAAAAAGCAAAAAATGATTGGGAAGAAGAAAGTAAGAACAAACGCTTTCCAATTGAAGAAGAAGATATTGCTGAAGTCGTATGCATGATGACCGGGATTCCGGTTAAACGGATGGTACAGGCCGAAACAGAAAAGCTTCGCCGCATGGGTGATGATCTGAAGGGAGCCGTGGTTGGCCAGCAGGAAGCCATTTCAAAAGTGGTTAAAGCCATTCAACGCAACAGGGTAGGTTTGAAAGATCCCAAAAAACCAATTGGTACATTTATTTTCCTGGGACCAACAGGAGTTGGTAAAACAGAACTTGCCCGATCTCTTGCAAAACATATGTTCGACAGCGAAGACGCACTTATCCGTATTGATATGAGTGAGTACATGGAAAAGTTCACAGTAAGCCGCTTGATCGGAGCACCTCCGGGATATGTGGGTTATGAAGAGGGCGGACAGTTAACAGAAAGGGTTAGACGTAAACCATACAGTGTTATCCTGCTGGATGAAATTGAAAAAGCCCATCCGGATATTTACAATATCTTATTACAGGTACTGGATGACGGACAATTGACCGATGGCCTTGGCAGGAAAGTGGATTTTAAAAATACCATGATCATCATGACATCCAATATCGGTGCAAGACAATTGAAGGATTTTGGAGATGGTGTTGGATTTGCAACGGCAAACAGACAGGATAACCTGGATGAAAATAACAAGGCGATCATTGAGAAAGCATTGAAGCGTACATTTAGTCCGGAGTTTTTAAACAGGATTGATGACGTTGTTATTTTCAACAGCCTGAATAAAGAAAATATCTTTGAGATCATTGATATCCTGATGAAAGGGGTAATGAAGCGCCTGATAAATCTTGGATTTTCACTCGAACTTTCTGATGAAGCCAAAGATTTCATTGCAGAAAAAGGGTACGATAGCCAGTTTGGCGCCCGGCCACTGCACAGGGCTATTCAAAAATACCTGGAAGATCCGCTGGCCGAAGAGATTTTAAATGCCCATATTAAAAGTGGGGATATCGTAATCGCTCAGCTGGATAAGGAAAATGGGAAATTAAAATTCACTTTAAAAGAAGAACCGAAGAAGAAAGAAAAAAAATCGGAAGCATAAAATTAGATCTGATAAAGGACCCCGGAATTAACCGGGGTTTTTTATTATAGAAATGTTTTTCTATTGGAAATGTCATTTGTATTCTTTTGTCAAATAAAAATCACTTGTCAACTTCGTGATTTTTTAATATATTTAAATATCCAACTAATGCTTTAATAATTTTACACAATTCATTTTAAAAAAAAAAATATGAAAAAAATCCTTTTTTTTCCATTGTTGTTTTTTGGTTTCATTTGCACTGCCCAATCTGTTGGAATCGGAACAGTTACCCCAAACAGTTCATCAATTCTGGATTTAGGCCCCAGCGCAAAACCGTTTATTTTGCCCCGGCTTACATCGGCACAAATGAATGCTGTTACAGGTGCTGCACAGGGTATGTTGGTTTATAATACCGATGAACACCAATTATACAGTTATATGCGTTACAGGACTTCTTCATTTATAATTTTTCCAAATAACCGTTGGCAACCTATAACTACAGGCCCTCGCATGCTGGCCTGGGGCATTGTGGATAGTTTTGCCGCTGAAATAAACGGGAGCCTGACCTATACCATAACCTGGGATGCTACAAATAACTGGTATAAATTTGCCCTCACCGATCCGTTTGAATATTATAAAGACAGTATGATACTAAACATCACTCCTGTGGGTAACGGTTCCTGGGATCAGGCAGTTTCCACGGGTGAATTGATTGAAGGGGTTTCGAGGTATGCAACGATTAAATTTACGGATGTTTCCAGGGTTGCAGCAGGCTTATCTACGTTGGCTTCCCGGCGGCGAAGTGGCTTTCATTTTGTTTTATATGACCTTCGAAAGGATCCCTATTAATTTGTTTATCTAAACAGATTTTGGGAATCCCTTTTGTAATTTCAATGCAATGTTGATGATCCCGATCAATGTATAAAAGAACGAACTCTCTTCTGAGGATGGGTTTTCTGTATGAACAATCATAACCTAAGCAAACTTCATTTTGTTTTCGGCTTTTTTTAAACCATTTTTGCAAACAGATGGCTAAAAAGATTATTATTACGATCGATGGATGGAGTAGCTGTGGTAAAAGTACACTGGCAAAGCAACTGGCTAAATCGCTTGGCTATGTATATATCGACAGTGGCGCCATGTACCGGGCGATCACCTTGTATTTTCTTCGGAATCATATTGACTGGGCTTACGAAGCTGATGTAAGAAGGGCATTGGAAAATATAAATCTGAATTTTGAATACAATGATAAACTGATGCAATCAGATATATTATTGAACGGAGAAAACGTAGAATATGTTATCCGAGATCTTGTAATAGCCGAAAAAGTGAGTGATGTTGCAGCCATTCCTTCTGTAAGAAAATTTGCAGTGGCACAACAACAAATGATGGGTAAGAAAAAAGGAATTGTGATGGATGGAAGGGATATCGGCACCACCGTTTTCCCAAATGCAGCATTGAAAATATTTATGACAGCTGATATCGCAGTCAGGGTTGAACGCCGCTTCAGGGAAATGTTTGAAAAAAATCCCAATGTTAGCATCGAAGAAGTAAAAGCAAACCTGGAGATGAGAGATTATATAGATTCAAACCGTAAAATAAGCCCGCTTCGGCAGGCACCCGATGCAGTTTTGATCGATAATACTAAAATAAGCCCCCAACAACAATTAGACTTTGCAATAAAACTTTACAAAGAAAGAGTGGGGGAATGATTTTCAAATAAAAGTTCCAAAGATTTCTTCAACCGTTATAGTAGGTTTAAAAAAGGAAACTGTTTTTTTAATAACTGCTTCCACCAATGCATCCGGACAACTTGCCCCGCTGGTTATTAAAATTTTCACTGTTTTATACTGGGGAATAAATCCTTCCGTAATTAATTCTTTCCTGTGATGAAAATCATAATGCCTGATCTTTTTTTCTGAGATGATCTTTTCAGCATCGTTGATAAAATAAGTGGGAAGTTTTTCTTCACACAATTCCACAAGATGAGATGTATTGCTGCTGTTGTATCCACCCACAACAATCGCAAAATCGGCAGACTCTTTTAATAAACCTACCACTGCTGACTGGTTGTCGTTGGTTGCATAACAAAGGGTGTCCCTGGTTTCAGCAAATCTTTCTTCCAGATCACCATCAGTTAGACCATATTTTGAAACCATTACCTGCTTCAAAAAATCGGCAATGGCCTGTGTATCACTTGCCAGCATCGTAGTCTGGTTTACCACACCAATTCTTTGTAAATGTTCTGCAGGATTGAAATTTTTTGAAAATCTTCCTTCAAATGCAGTATGAAATTCACTTTCCGGTTGTTCACCAGTGATGAATTTGGATAGCCTGATCGCATCCTCCATGTCATTTACAACGATCGTAGCAGTGTTTGCAGCAGCATGTGAAAATGTTGCACGGGTTTCTTCATGTGTTGGCTTGCCATGTACAACCACGGTATAATTTTTCTTTGCAATTTGTTCACTGCGGTTCCAAACTTTTTCTACAAATGGACAGGTAGTATTGTATTTTTCAATAGAAATACCGGTTGCGTTTAATTTGTCTTCAATATCAAGTGTAGTACCGAATGCAGGGATAATGACAATATCGTTTTCATTTAATTCTTCAAAAGGGATCAGTTGTTTCCCATTGGGTTCCTGTAAAAACCGGACACCTCTTTCAGTAAGATCTTCATTCACCCTTGGATTGTGAATCATTTCACTCAACAAGAAAATTCTTTTCCCCTGATTTTCATCAATGGTTTTAAATGCAATTTCAATGGCATTTTCCACTCCATAACAAAAACCAAAATGCCGGGCAAGATAAATCTGAACGGAACCGAAATCCAGCAGGGTGGGCGTAAAATCCTTTTTCATTTTATCATCCTGCTTTCTTTTTTCCTTTATTGCAGCAATCAATGGGCTGCGATATGTAAAAGGTATAGTAAATTGCTTCATAACTAAATGCAAAGGTACAGGTAAGATCGTGTTTTGAGAAAATTACCCTTTAGAACGAACATTAATTGTTGGAATATTTATGGAAAAAATCGGATATAAAAAAGCAGACTGGATAAACAGTACCAATATTTATGAAGTAAACCTGCGGCAATATACCATAGAGGGTAGTTTCAATGCTTTTGCAAAAGAATTGCCACGGTTGAAAGACATGGGAGTGGAAACATTGTGGTTTATGCCAATTACACCCATTGCAGAAAAGAATAAAAAAGGAAGCCTGGGCAGTTATTATGCATGCAGTGATTATATAAGCATAAATCCTGAATTTGGAACTTTGGAAGATTTTAAAAACCTGGTAACACTTGCACATGCCATGAATTTTAAAGTGGTCATCGATTGGGTGGCAAATCATACGGGTTGGGATCATGTATGGACCAAATCGCATCCGGATTATTATAAAAAAGAGGAAACAACAGGTGATTTCAAAATTGCCAGCGGAATGGATGATATCATTGAATTGGATTTCAATAATCCCGATCTGCGAAAAGCAATGATACAGGCAATGGAATATTGGGTACGTGAATGTGATATTGATGGATTCAGGTGCGACCTTGCTTTTTGGGTAGTATTGGATTTTTGGAAGGAAGCCAGAACCCACCTGGAGAAAATAAAAATATTGTTGTGGCTTGCAGAAACTGATCCGTTGGAAAACCCCGGATATATGGAAGTTTTTGATGCCATGTATACCTGGACATGGATGCACAAAACAGCAGATTTTTATAAACAGCAAATCGATTTTTCTGTGTTGGAAGATGTTTTTAAAAACTATGATACTATTTGTGCTGATCATTGTATGCCGCTTTGGTTCACCAGCAACCATGATGAAAATACCTGGAACGGTACTGAGTATGAGAAATATGGAGAGATGGCAATACTCCTTGCCGTTTTTAGTTTTACCAGGAACGGAATGCCGATGATCTACAGCGGTCAGGAACTTCCAAATTTAAAGCGCCTGGATTTTTTTGATAAAGATGTTATTGCCTGGGATGGCAGGAATGCATTGCATGGGTTTTATAAAATTCTTTTAAACCTTCATTCAACGAACAAGGCGTTGCGGGCCATGGACCCGGAAGTTATTACCTATACTTTAGATCCGGAAGGAGAAAAAAGCGGAATCACTTTTCTCCGGAAAAAGGAGAAATCTGAAGTGCTGGTTTTATTGAATTTCAGTAATGAAGAAAAAATATTTACCGTAAAGAGTGAGCATCTTGAGGGGACGTATAAAAATGTATTTGGAAACGATGAACTGATGATCAACAAGGAAATAAAAACGAAAATAAAACCCTGGGGTTTTTCGGTTTATGAAAAATCATAATGGGAAATAAAAGAGCTGTCTCAGTTAACACCTTGTTGAATTCTGAGACAGCTTCTTCTGTTTATTTTTATTCACCCAATGTCAGCGGGTATTCATAAAGCCCTTCATATCCGGGATAAAATCCTGTAATTGTAATTGATTTTGCATCAGCAATTACAGCTTTCATTTCAGCAACACTCTTGACTTCCTTATCATTTATCTTCAAAATAATAAAACTGTCTTTCATCCGGGTTTGGTCATTGATGGCACCTTCGTTTATTTTCTTAACAATAATGCCGCCATTTACTCCATATTCTCTGGCTTTCTTTGGATCCAGCGTTACGAAATCTGCACCAAGCAGATCGGTGGATTCATTGTTTTTCACGATATCATAATTACCGGCCTTGTTTTTTAGTGTAACGGTTAAGGTTTGTTGATTACCGTTTCTTAAAATGGTTACCGGCACTTTATCTCCGGGCTTGTAGCGGCTTACCTGTTCTTGTAATTCTCCACCGCTTAAGATATCAACACTGTTTACTTTTTGAATCCGGTCACCTATACGGATACCTGCATCAAAGGCGCCGCCATCTCTGGGTACATCAGTTGCATAAATTCCATCATACGCTTCTGAAGGGATATTAAATTTCTTTTTGGCTTCTTCTGTCATGTCGCCGGCATTGCCAAAAGCAATTCCAAGATAGCCTCTCTGAACTGTACCGAATTTCATGATATCATCCACCACTTTTTTTACAATGTTTACGGGAATAGCATACGAGTAACCGGAATAATAACCTGTTGGCGATGCGATAGCAGAATTAACACCTATCAGTCTTCCTTCTGTATTTACCAATGCACCACCACTGTTTCCCATATTTACGGCTGCATCTGTTTGGATAAAAGATTCAACGCCACCACCGGGGTTGCCGGTTTTATCTTTGTTTAAACCCAGGCTCCTGGCTTTGGCACTTACAATACCTGCCGTTACTGTTGTTTCCAGGTTAAGCGGATATCCAATGGCTAAAACCCATTGGCCAATTTTTACATTGTCTGAATTTCCATAAACCAGGTAAGGGAGTGCTGTTGCATCAATTTTTATCACTGCAAGATCATAGGAAGGATCCGTTCCGATCACTTTTGCTTTAAATGATTTTTTATTGCTCAGGGTAACCATTATTTCATCTGCATTTTGTACTACGTGATTGTTAGTTACAATATATCCATCATCACTCACGATTACGCCAGACCCCGAGGCCTTTTGTTCGGGAATGACATTTGCCCTGCCACCACCAAAAAGCTGATCAAACATATCATCTCCCAAAAGGTCGCTGAACGGATTTTGTCTTTGTGTGCGGGGTAAATTATTGTTTACCTGTTTGGCATTTGTTTTTGTTTTGATATGAACCACTGCCGGCGTGGCAGATTCTGCGGGAATAGTAAAGTCAACTGCTCCGGGGGGAGTATTGCCATCAGTATAACCGGCATATTTATAATTAGCCGGTATCACTCCGTTTTCCTGTCCGCCAAAAGCATTATTTTGTTTATAAAAGGTCCCGTAACCCCAAACAATTGCCAGTGTTGTAATTGCACTGATAGTAATGGTAAATAATACTTGTTTTAGTTTCATTTGAAAAGGTTTTTTTTTAAAATTTCTTTTTTCTAATAGACTCAAATTCTGTGCCTTCAGGTACAAAATAACGTCATACTGACAAATTGGTATATACCTTCTGACATCTTTAACAATTAATTTAGTAAGACCTTCGTAGATGTTCATAAAGATAACAAAAACTGCATGCTGTCAATTCCGTCGGCATAAGCAAATAATCCGGGCGACTGGGCCTTTCCAAAATTATAAAATTCTTTTCCGATGATGCATTGAATATCATCCTGGTTTTGTAATTTTTCTTTCAGGTCTTCAGCAGTTTTATAATATGCATAATTTACAACACTGATGGGGGAAAATGCTGCCGTATTTTCTATCAGCAAAGTGGTTCCATTGGTCATATAATATACTTTATTTAAAAGTGCAATGGATAATTGATAATCGTAATTATTTTTATATTTATGTTGTTCCCCAATGTCTTTGTATGATTCAAATGAATCAAGCAATGGAACAAAATCATAGTTTTCGGGTACAAATAATTTGGTAACATTTCTGCATCCCAAACCATAAAACAAATGAATGTCGTCTGCCAGCAATTTCAATTCATCCGCCGATTCTTTCCCGGATAACACAGCAACAGAGGTCTTATTTTTTCGAATGATATTCGGATATTTTGCAAAATACTGTTCAAAATAACGGGAAGTATTGTTGCTGCCTGTAGCAATATAAGCATCGCAGCCTTTTAATAATTCTGCAAAAACAACAAGGTCTTCTGTCCTCATGTCCATTTCAGCCATTTTATTTACGAGGTGCTTTAACAACACATCATCCCTGGATGATAATTTGATTGTTTGTTTGTGGCCGCAGATAAATGCACATAAAAAATCATGAAACCCAACAAGGGGAATATTTCCAGCCATTACAATTCCAATATTTTTTTTAGAGATATTATCATCGAGGTGATAATAAGCAACCCATTGTTCTAAAAGATCTTTTTGTAAAAAATTTTCAACGATATTTTTGCAGGCAATGCCGGTAAATTCAGGGGTAAACCAAGCATTCTTCTGGTATGCCAGTTGTTGAGTATGCACCCATTCAGGTTCATTTGCGGATAAATAATCGCCAAGATTTTTTATTAATTCAATTCGTTGTTGTAAATTCATATTGTTCTTATTAAATTGCATCAAAATTACGATACATGGCTATAAAGATTACAGATGAATGTATAAACTGCGGTGCATGTGAACCGGAGTGTCCGAACAATGCTATTTATGAGGGCGGAGTTGAATGGGCAATTTCTGATGGTACAACCATCAAAGGGAGTTTTACTTTAATGGATGGATCTGAGATGGATGCTGATAAGCGCAATCCTCCTGTTGCGAACGATATTTATTTTATTGTTCCTAACAAGTGTACAGAGTGCCAGGGTTTTCATGAAGAACCCCAGTGTGCTGCTGTTTGCCCGGTGGATTGTTGTATTCCTGATGATGATTACCGCGAAACGGTTGATCAACTTATGGACAAAAAAGCCAGGATGCATATATAAATATTTTTATACAAAGCCGACAGGCTTAATTAAGCAGGTGATATTTCCTGCTCAGCAGGCGAGGGTATTATTGCAATACTTTCGCCTTTTTGTATCTGTTCTATCCATAATTAATTTATTAACTTGCCTGCATAATTTTTATATATGAAAAATTGTTCCCTTCTGTTGCTGGTTTTAGTTTTATTGATTTCGTGTGAGCAGGGTAAAAAGGCGCATAACGAGATTCCTGATAAAAAAGAATTGCTGGAAGTTGACAGGGCTTTTTCTAAGTTAAGTGAAGAAAAGGGAATGAAGTATGCATTTATAGAATATATCGACAGCAACGGTGTTTTGCTCAGGCCTTATCAAATGCCTATCGTTGGTGCAAATGCAATTGATTTCCTCATTCAACTCAGCGATACCGGTTATACACTTACCTGGGAGCCTAATGGCGGAGATATTTCCAGCTCTGGAGATCTTGGATATACTTTTGGTATTTATGCTATGAAATTGAGCGGAAGAGATTCAACTATTTATGGCACTTATACCAGCATCTGGAAAAAAGAAAAAAATGGCAAATGGAAATTTGTATTGGATACGGGTAATGAAGGAATCAGGCTTCAAAAAAAAGATATGGAGAATTAACCGGAATAAAATATTATTTCAACCTGATTCTTACAAGAAAAAATAT
>JBBKWV010000227.1:0-14165 GCA_037969135.1 Ferruginibacter sp. | reverse complement strand
ACGCATTACTAAAATACCTAAGTCTGCGCCTTCATATAAGTAGCCATCTTTTTGCGTGATCTGTAAATAAAAAGCTTCATTATCATCTACTACAGATTGCCTGTGTGCATCCATTTTTTTGAAAGTGATATTGCCATTCTTTTTCATTTCCCAGATACCGGATTTAGGAGCTTCAGTTACCAGTTCTAATGTTTTTTTAGTATGTTTAATTACTAACTGGCTCCAACTATCCATGTTTTCAGCTTGTGCCCAACGATTAGATAATTCGTTTACATCAATTTCATAAGACGCCTCTAACCACTCTAACATATGAAATAAAAACAAGGGCACATCCGTCATCGCAAATTTCGAATGATTGGTTAATGAACTTACTCCTGAGATCCGCGGGTTTAATTCACCTAAATAAATTTCGCCGTTATCCTGATCAATTAAAAAGTCCAGTTCAAAATATCCCTTGTACCCTTCTTTACGCAACTGGTCGCCAAAAAGCTGGGTATACTCTCTAGCTTTTTTACGGATAGACGCATTGAATGCATCGGGATAAATTTCATTGCCGCACCAACCTCCTTTATATGGAGTGAGGTTTTTAAATCCAACCAACTCCGTCATCAACGGGGCTACAACGGTACCATGACGGGTTACACAGGCTTCAATTGCCGAGCCTTTGCAATTAATACGCTTCATCACTTTCACTTCTGCTTCTTTCTCAATTTCTTCTGCATATTTATTATACTCCTCTTCATTGGTTATAAAAAATGTAGTGTGTCCTGAATCACCGAAAGGTGTTTGTATAACGAGATCGGTTCCAAGCTGTTTGCTCACTTCACATAAATGCTTATAGTTCTCCACTTTTGATAAAACGTTTGGAACACAAGGCACGCCAGCTTTTTCGGCAATGCGGTTCGTGTTCACTTTATTATCCATAAACGTGCGCATCTTGGCCGACGGGAAGCAAATTTCCAGGCCAAGATTTTTTGCCAGCTCTTCCGTTTTTTCATCAAACATCAACAACATAGCTTTACCCCCTTCACCGCGGCTGCGGATATAATCCACTACCTCCTTATGCTCCAACAAATAATTATTGATGTCCTCTATGCTTTGAAACTCTTCATGAGGCACTTCCTCTTTCGGTGTAAACACATTGGGATGCTGGTGATTAAAGCAGTTGATGTAGGTAATAAACTTGAATCCTTTTACCCACTCATCGGCGCCCAGCAAATTAAAATTGGTGGCACTGATAAAATAGATGGGTTTATCATTCGTATAAAAAAATCGCCTGATGTCTGAAATTCCTTTCAAGGGCTTTTCTTTTTTGATCAACTTATTGGGTGTTGTGGTTACGTGTGTTGTTGACAATGTTTCTGATTTTTTTTCTTTTACAATATTTGTGTCCATAATGATACTTTGTGTTTTTTAGTGAACTAATATTTTTTCTTTCTTTGTTTTCTTTGAACTCCTGTTTTGATTCGCAATAGCCGGTAGTTCTTTTATTGTTTCTTTATTTTGAATAACTGAATCCGGATTCAACGCATTTTCTGTAAACACCCTTAATCCCAATTCGGGCCTGAAGCCGTGTATCTCTTTTACATCCAGCGCCAGTAAGAAATTCAATATCTCTTCTGTCATTACCTGACCCGGCACCAACACCGGAAAGCCGGGCGGATAGGGAATTACAAATGATGCCGAAATAATTTTTCTGCCTTTTTCCATCACATCATGGCAGCTTTCCAACTTGATATATTCGCAGCTGTCATCTTTATAAGCTAAAAAATAAGCCTTACGGATATTACCACCCGGAATACCTTTAACCGGCCTGAAGAAATCATGATAATAACTGAAGTCTGGTAATGGCGGTGTGTCATGTATTAAGGAATGAATTTTATCTTTAAGGATCTTCACTTCTTCTTTATTCAATGCCTGTGCAAGTTCATCAAGTTGATCAGCAATTTTCAGCAGCACACTGATCAGGTAACTTACAGAGCTGCGTGTGGTTCCAATATTGGTCATTAATAAAACGGTATTGCGGGATGTTTTATTGATCTGGATACTGAACTGGTCCATCAAAAATTTATTCTTGAATGTATCACCGTCAACACCGGTCTTGCCGATGTATAAATTGATCTTGGTTGGATCCAAAACAAACTCATCCTGTTCCCATGCATTCTCCAAACGCTTCCAGCCGGTTTCTTTGTGATAATATTCTTCCTGTCCTGATTGACGGTATTCATCCGGAATCAGATCCTTGATCGTAAGTACTGAAAAATATTTTCGTAGTTTGGGATGGTCAGTAATTTTTGCCCTGATGAGCATCGCCATCTCGATACTTTTTTCTACCAACTCATATCCTTCAAACATCACCTGGCGTCGGCCTACATCCAATGAAGCTAAAATTTGATAATTGGCTGAAGTGGAAGTGTGCGTCATGTACGCTTCCTGAAAATTGCCTTCAGCTTTCTTCTCAAATTCCTCATCATATACATGTATCATAGAGCCCTGCCGAAAGGAGGATAAAGTTTTATGGGTTGATTGTGTTGAATACACCCTGATTTTCACTTTATCAGGATCGGGCATTCCCGGCACAATAATATCGGCGGATTGCTTTTTTGCCAGCAAGGCATATCGTTTTTTATATTCGGCTTTGTACTCTTCGGTTTGAAATTTTTCAAGCAGTTTGTCTGCAATAAACATGGCCGTCCGTTGCTTGTAGGTATTGGTGAATGCCGCAAAAGCAAACCAGGCTTCGTCCCATAAAAAAACCAGATCGGGTTTAATGGCAAGCAACTCCGACATTACTTTTTCTACATTATACACCAGGCCGTCAAATGTGCAATTGGTAAGGATCACCATTTTTACTTTATCCAAACGGCCAGCTTCTTTTAATTGCAATAATTTTCCTTTGATCGTATTAAGCGGTACAGCACCATACATTGAATATTGTTCCAGTGGATACGAATCGAGATAGACAACATTAGCACCAGCCAGTACCATTGCATAATGATGCGATTTGTGGCAATCTCTGTCAATCAGCACCAGGTCATCTGGTTCGATCATCGCCTGTAACACAATTTTGTTTGACGTTGAAGTTCCATTGGTTACAAAAAAGGTATGTCTTGATCCGAATGCCTTTGCAGCCAGTTTTTGAGCTTTTTTTAAAGGCCCGGTTGGTTGCAATAAGGAATCCAGACCGCCGGTAGTAGAAGATGTTTCGGCCAGAAATAAATTACGTCCGTAAAATTCTCCAAAATCATCTATCCAGTTTGATTTAAAAACCGAATTACCCCTGGAAACCGGCATGGCATGAAAAACGCCTGTTGGTTTTTTACTATACTCTTTTAATGCGGTATAAAAAGGTGTATTAAATCTTTCCTTAATTCCCATGAGTATACTCAGGTGTAGTTCCTGAACATCTTCTTTCCGATAAAAAATTCGTGTAAAATTCTGCAAAGCGCTGTCTGATAATCCGTTCACAGGTGTATCGGTAACATAGTACAGATCCAGTTCGGGTCTCAGTTTGCGGATGGCTTCACCCAGTAACACACTGATGGATCTACCAGAATTTTCATCATACTGATAATTCAAAACCTGGGCAATAAAAGGTTTGATGATGTTATTAATGTTATTGGATTTATACAATACAGCATAACTAATCACACAGGCCTGAATATTCGGGTTGAACAAAAGTGCGATCAAGGTATCCTGGAAAGATTTTGCAAAAATAGTATTGTACACAAACCCTTCCTTGTCTTCACGGATATCGGCCATTTTATCCTTCATCTCCTGCTCTTCTTTTGCCGATAATTTATCTGTAAATAAAACTTCGAAATATTTTTTTTGTGATTTTTTCAAGTCTTCATTTTCCTCTTTCTGCTTATTGAAGAATCCCAGTTGGTGAGCTGCGCCTGGCTTATGCCGGTAGTCTTCGCTTACCAATAGCCTGCTAATATCTGTAACTGCTTTAGAAAGCAGGAGATATTCATGCTGCTTTACCAAAGCCGTTAAACTGTTTACCGCTCCAATACCGGGAAAAGCATAATACTGTTCAATTGTTTTCAGGCTCTTCAGGTTCAAATCAATAGAAGCCTTTAAATCAGCGTCATCCTGGTTAACCATTGCCAGGCCATGTGTCTCTGTTTTCAACAAAGACCATACTTTCATCCTGAACTGGTTTACGTTGTAGAATTGGTTGCTGTCAAAATGTATTTTTTGTTTGTTCGGCATTATATTTTTTTTCGTTAAAAATCACGCAACTGAAAATTTTTCAATTATCGCTTATATTTCATTATTCAGGTCGTGAACAGTCGTTTGCAACACATCATTGATCTGCTGTAAATTCAACTTTGATGGTTTAATAAGAGGGCCTAAAGAATTCAGAAAAGGGGTTGTTGTGCCATGCTGATAAATATCGAAATGTATATTTCTGTCTCTGAAACTCTTTAATGGTTGTCCCAATCTCAATATTCCATTCTCCCGGCTCCGATGAACTCTCTCTAAATCAATTTCAATCGGTATCATTTCTTCACCGGTACTGGCCTGGTATAAAACCCTTCCATCGGGACCGCAAACAATTGAACGTCCTGTACCGCCATCCCCCAACCCGTTAATATCAAAAACATAACACTGATTGGTAGCCGCAGTAGCCTGTACAATTGCCAGTTCAATATCCCTGTCGATGGTTCCGGTAAGAGTTGGATGAATGATCACTTCAACACCTTGTACCGCCAGCGTTCTGGATGTTTCCGGAAACCACATATCATAACAGATAGATAATCCAAAACGGCCCACGTCGGGTACATCAAAAATTAAAAATTCATCTCCGCCTGTTACACCCGTTTCATATGGATAGAAAGGAAACATTTTATTGTACCGTGCCACAATTTCCCCTTCGGGGTTAATTACAGTTGCGGTATTGTAAACTTTGTCTTCACTTCGCTGAAACATGGTGCCAGGTATCAGCCAGATTCCATGCCTCTTTGCTATTGCACAAAACTCTGCTTCTTCCTGATTGGGAAATGGTTGTGCATACACGGTTAAAGGTCCATGAGCCGCCAATTCACTGAACACAATCATCTGCACCCAGGGATACACAGAAGTCAAAACCTCAATCTTATGTTTCATCATTTCTACATTGCTTCTTGCTGCCGAAACATGCATTTGTACTCCTGCTATCGAAAATGGTATCATATTTTATTTATCAATTTTTTGTAGTTCTTCTTCAATAATGTCCAATCCTTCCATTAATAATGCATCTGTTATAACCAGCGGACTTAATATCCTGATCACATTTTTATTAGTACCGGCACTGATCAATAACAACCCTCTTTGCAGACAATTATGCATCAATATGGAAACCAGTTCAGCATCGGGTTGTAAAGGATCGTTGTTCTTTACAAATTCAATGGCCTGCATCGCTCCTAATCCGCGTACATCAGCAATACAAGTAAATTTATTTTTCATGATAGAAAACCGGTTTTTTACAATTTTGCTGATCTGCATCGCCCGTTCATTCAGTTTTTCTTTTTCCATGAAATCAATCGTTGCAATGGAAGCCGCACAACAAACCGGGTTTCCTAAATAAGTTCCGCCGATAGTACCGGGTGCAGCCGCATCCATAATTTCCTGCTTACCAATTACAGCACCAATCGGCATACCTGAGCCCATTGATTTTGCCCATGTGGTAATATCCGGAGTTATCTTATAATGCTGATAAGCGCCCCATTTACCGGTGCGGCAAAACCCACTTTGTACTTCATCAACTATCAAAACAATGCCATACGCATCGCAGAACTTTCGTAATCCTTCTACATATCGTACAGGAGCCACATTAAACCCTCCTTCACCCTGTACCAGTTCAATTATGATTGCTGCAATATTTTCGGCTGCAATCATATTATGAGTTGCATCATCAAGTCTTTTCAATTCCTGATCAATAAACTCATCTTCCGTTAATCCTTTTCCAAAATGATAATGATCGGGAAAAGGCAAGCGATAAACTTCGGGTGCAAAAGGCCCACAGCCTGTTTTATAATTTATTTTAGATGTGAGGGTCATCGCCATCATACTGCGGCCATGGAAGGCTTCTGTATAACAGATAACTGCAGATCGGCCGGTTGATTGCCTGGCAATTTTGATCGCATTCTCCACAGCTTCTGCGCCAGTATTGGTGAGCATCACTTTAGTCTTATCCCCATGCGGAAAAATATGCGCCAGTTTTTCGCAAAGCTCAATATAGCCTACATAGGTAGATACATGAAAACAGGAGTGAATTAATTTTTCGGCCTGTTCCTGTATGGCTTTTACAACAGTTTCGGGACAATGCCCGGCATTCAATACACCAATACCTCCGCCGAAGTCAATAAGCTCATTGCCATCCGAATCGGTAATAATACCGTCTTTGGCATGCACAACTGTAGAAGGACAAAAAATACCAACGCCGTTCGCAACAATAGCTTTGCGTCGTTTTAATAAATCATCTGTCTGCCTGAAGTCAAGCAGCTTTTTTTCTATATTAATCGTTTCCGAATTCATAAACTAAATGGAAATAAAAAGTGAGTGATAAATGCTGTACAACTGCTGGTTAGGAACAGACTTCCAGAGTACGCTAAAGAGAGAATATACAAAAAAAAGCTGGTTAAAAAAAATCTAATTCGAATTAAGTTGTGAAAAATATTTTTCCCTTTTTTAATCTTCATAATTACTATGAATCACACTTCAACATTAATAATAGTAAATTCGTTATCCGGAATTTGCTTACATTAAGCTGTTACATAAATCTTTACTTTCATTAAAGAATAAAAAATACTTATGACTTATACAGATACAACGATAAATAAAATTGACACTGCCATGCAACAAGCCTGGGAAGCTTTTCATATTTACCGCAAAATGAGTTTGAAACAGCGGGCAGGATTTATGAAAGCCATCGCAGTTGAATTGGAAAATTGCGGGGATGCATTGATACATACTGCGATGCGTGAATCCAATTTACCTGAAGCAAGAATGCGGGGCGAAAGAGGCAGAACCATTTTTCAATTAAACAGTTATGCAGATGCCTGTGAAAAAGGAAACTGGTTAGATGCCAGTATTGATACGGCCATTCCGGATAAAATACCACCAAAACCAGATATTCGAAAAATGCTGATACCACTTGGGCCTGTTGTTGTTTTTGGTGCCAGCAATTTTCCATTTGCCTATTCCACTGCGGGTGGAGATACTGCCTGTGCTTTTGCTGCAGGCTGTCCGGTCATTGTAAAAGCACATCCTGCACATCCCGAAACAAGTGAAATGGTTGCCAATGCGATTCTAAAAGCCGCAGCCAATTGTTATATGCCAGAAGGAATTTTCACGCATGTACATGGGGGCATCGAAACCGGCGAAGCACTTGTAAAACATATGTACACAAAAGCGGTGGGATTCACCGGTTCCTATACCGGGGGCAAACAATTGTTCGATTGGGGCAATCAGCGCAAAGAGCCCATTCCGGTTTTTGCTGAAATGGGAAGTGTAAACCCTGTATTTTTATTCCCGGAAAAAATAAAATCATCGGCTGTTGAAATTGCAAAACAATATGCAGGATCAATAGCATTGGGTGCCGGTCAGTTTTGTACCAATCCCGGAATCATCGTTGGCATTGAAAACAATGACCTGCAATTATTCACTGATACATTGGCAACAGAAATTAAAATGATGTCGCCTGCAGCCATGCTTCATGCAGGTATCTATAAGAGTTATGTTGAAAAAAGAGCCCTGGCATTAATTCAGGAAGATGTAGAACAGGTAGCCGTAGCCGAAAAAGAAGCCGGTTTTAATGAAGGAAGTCCAACGATTGCAACAACTTCTGCAAAGAATTTTTTAAACAACCCATTGTTACATCAGGAAATATTCGGCCCCTATTCTATCATTATCCGCTGCGCAGATATAAATGAAATGAAAAAAGTGGCATTGGCACTAGAAGGACAGTTAACATCTACCCTGATGGCTACAAATGATGACATTTTAAACAATGCTGACCTGGTGGAAACTGTAAAAAATATTTGTGGAAGATTTATTATGAATAATGTACCTACCGGTGTGGAAGTATGTAAAAGTATGCATCATGGCGGCCCATTTCCTTCTACAACTGATAGTCGTTTCAGTTCGGTTGGTGAAGATGGCATCAAACGATTTGCAAGGCCACTCTCCTTTCAAAACTGGCCGGATATTTTATTACCCGATGAATTGAAAAATGCAAATCCTTTGAATATATGGAGAACTGTAAACAATGAATTAACCAAATGATCTGTGGGGGGGGTAACTTTATCCGATTGCAAACTGATCCTTTTCTTTTGTTCGGTAGCTGAAATTAAACCAGGTAGCGATCAGGGATGATAACACAAAATAAACGATCAACACATATTTAACAGTTGTTGAAAAATTGGATGCATGAAACCAATCACCAAAATAAAGAATGATACCAATACCGGTGCAGCTTTTTATCCATTCCCAGATAAATGCATTTATATTCCTGTCCATCAGTTCGGTGAAAGCATACACAAATAAAAATATGAAAGCCCCGTAAATAAATATTCCCGGGCTGCCAACCAGCGCAATATTCCCAAAAAGATAACTTACAAATAATAAAAGCATGACCGTTTGTATCCATGTCCATGTTAGAAATAAAATTGAGTAAGGGGTATCGTATTTTTCAAAATCATACACGTCATCAATCTTATAATGCGGATATTTTTCGGCCACATCTTCCGGGCGCCAGCCGGTAGGCATGAACCAGATACGCAGTTTATCTTTCCAGCTTTTTGCAAGCCAGGCATCTTTTACCAATAACCACATGTGTTGAAAATTTATTTTGATCGGATTCCATGTGTGAGAAGGTCTGGTAATTCCATAGACTGCCGGTACCCCTTCCAGTTCTTCCTGAAAGGTTCCAAAAAGCTTATCCCAGAAAATAAATATCTGTCCGAAATTTTTGTCGATATACTCCGGGTTAATCGCATGATGCACCCGGTGGTGAGATGGAGTTACAATGACCTTTTCAAGGAATCCCATTTTTGCAATATGCTGGGTATGATACCAAAACTGTGCAAATAAATGCAAGGGTGCCACAACTGCAATTACCTGGGCAGGAACACCCAACATGGCAGCTGGTAATAACAGAATAATAAATAAGCGAAATAAGACAGAAACACTTTGCCTCAGTGCACATGCAAGATTAAACTCTTCGCTGCTATGATGGATGATATGGCTGTTCCAGAAAAAATTTACTTTATGATCTAAGGCATGAACCAAATAACCGGCAAAATCGAGTACGATGAAAGCAATAACATATGTCAACCAACTGGCGCTGACATGTGTTATCGCCATCCTGTTAACCAGCCATTCATAGGAGATCAATGCAATGCTCAATCCCAATACATCTTTTGTAACATTGGTAACACCGGAACTGAGGCTGGAGATCATATCCATATTACGCACTGTGTCTTTACCCTTTCGCCATCCATACCATTTTTCAAAAAGTACGAGTAACAAAAACACAGGCATCGCAATCAAAAGAATTTTACCATATGCTTCCATAGAAAATAATTATTCAAATTTAATCAACTTTGGCAAAGTTGATTAATAAAATAAATTTAAGAAAACTAAAGTTTATTTAACATTGATCGACAAGCTAAAACATTCATTAAATTGTATGAATGCAATTGGGAGAATCATATCATATTTATAATCATGCAAATGGCAATGAGAATCTTTTTATTGAGGACAAAAATTATCAATTTTTTCTTTCGAAACTGGCAAAATACATTTTACCGGTTTGTAATATATATGCATATTGCCTTATGCCAAATCATTTTCATTTGATGGTAAATATTAAATCTGAAGCTGAACTCATACAGCTTTGGCAAAGTTCATTGACTTTGCCAAAGCTGGAAAATAAAGTAAGTAAATGTTTTGCCAATTTATTCAGTTGTTATACCCAATCTTTTAATAATTTGTACAACAGGATGGGGAGTTTATTTATTCCCAGTATGAAAACAGCATTGATAAAAGATGCACAATATTTTTTAAAACTGGTACATTATATTCACTCAAATCCGGTTCATCATCAATTTACAAAAGGTATAGAAGACTGGAAATACAGTTCTTACAAAATATTTTTGAGCAACAAAGAAACTAAAATAGAAAGGGATTTTGTTTTGAAAGAATTTGATGGTATTGAAGGATTCATTAAATTTCATAAACAACCAATTGATTTAAAAATAAAAACATTTGAATAATCCCAACCAGACTTTGCCAAAGTTTCAAACTTTGGCAAAGTCAACATTCACCTGCATCGATGCACACACATGCGGCAACCCGGTTCGCCTTGTTAAAGAAGGCGGCCCGCAACTTATTGGAAAAAATATGAGCGAGAAACGCCAGCACTTTTTAAAAGAATTTGACTGGATCCGAAAAGGCCTCATGTTTGAACCCCGTGGACATGATATAATGAGTGGCAGTATTTTATACCCGCCCCATGACCCTGAAAATGATATAGCTGTCTTATTTATAGAAACAAGCGGCTGCCTCCCCATGTGCGGACATGGAACCATCGGCACCATTACCATTGCCATTGAAGAAGGATTGATCTTACCGAAAATACCCGGTTTCGTGAGAATGGAAACACCTGCAGGACTTGTTCAGATTGCCTATACCGAAGAAAATAAAAAAGTAAAATCTGTAAAACTTACAAACGTACCTTCCTTTTTGGCAGCAACTGAATTGCTGGTTGATTGTCCGGATTTGGGTGAATTGATTTTTGATGTTTCTTATGGAGGAAATTTTTATGCCCTCATTGATGTACAGAAAAATTTTAAAGGACTGGAACATCATTCAGCAGACAAATTGATAAGCTGGTCCAGGGAATTGCGAAAACGCATCAATGAAAAATATGCTTTTATTCATCCCGAAAATGAAACGATAAAAACTTGCAGCCATATTTTATGGACCGGAGCAGTACTGGATAAAACATCCACTGCCCGTAATGCGGTTTTTTATGGCGACAAAGCGATTGACCGTAGCCCTTGCGGTACAGGCACTTCAGCCCGTATGGCACAATGGTATGCAAAAGGTAAGTTGAAACAGGGAGATGAATTTATTCATGAAAGTATTATCGGCAGCAAATTCATTGGCAGGATCGAAGAAGAATTATTGGTTGATGGCAAACCTGCCATCAGGCCAAGCATAGAAGGCTGGGCAAAAATTTACGGATATAATACCATCACCATTGATCAAACAGATGACCCCTATGCATTGGGGTTCCAGGTCATCTAAATTTTAAAAATGAAAGTTGTTATAATCGGAGGAGGAATAATCGGGCTGAGCTGTGCTTACTATCTTCAGAAATCAGGGCATGCAATAAAAATCATAGACAATGGCGATATGAAAGATGGGGCTTCCTACGGAAATGCAGGCCATATCGTTCCCAGCCATTTTGTTCCTCTGGCTTCTCCGGGTATCGTTGCTCAGGGTTTAAAGTGGATGTTGAATGCTGCAAGTCCTTTTTATATAAAACCAAGGCTGAACGCCGACCTGATCCGTTGGGGATTTACTTTTTGGAGAAAAAGTAATGAAAAGACCATGCAGGAAAACATTCCCCATTTACAAAAACTATTGGCATTTAGCCGTGATCTGTTTACCGATATGAAAAATGAACTGGGCAATCATTTTTTCATGAAAGAAAATGGGATTCTTATTGTTTACAAAACTGCCGAATCAGAAAAGCATGAAAAAGATTTGACAGTTCTGGCATCAGCAATGGGAATGGAATATGAAATTTTAACTGCTCAGCAGGTTCAGGAACTGGAATCTTCCACAACCATAGATGTTAGAGGCGGTATCAGATATAAAGCAGATGCCCATCTGCATCCGGGATTGTTTACCACTGCATTGAAAGATCATCTTATTAATAAAGGCGTTAAAATAATTACAGAAACATCTGTCACCGGTTTTGAAAGATCAGGGAACAATATTTCAGCTGTTATAACAAAAAAAGAAAAAATAAATGCCGACGAGATTATTTTCGCAAATGGGGCATGGCTGTCGGATTTATCAAAAAAACTCGGCATACATATTTTGATGCAAGCCGGCAAAGGTTACAGCATTACTTACGAAAATTTTAAACCGCAATTGCAATACCCTGCTATCCTTGTTGATCACCGTGTTGTAACCACACCAATTTGCAACGATTTACGATTGGCAGGAACCATGGAAATAAATTCACCGGGTTCACCCATCATGCCTAAAAGAGTAAAGGCAATAGTTGAGTCTGTAAAAAAATATTACCCCGACCTTGATTTGCCTTTTACTGATGAACAAAAAGTATGGAGTGGCCTTCGTCCATTAAGTCCGGATGGACTGCCTTATATCGGCCGCCATTCGAAATACAGCAACCTCATCATTGCCGGAGGACACGCCATGCTGGGCCTTTCCCTGGCAACCGGCACGGGAAAACTTGTACAGGAAATAATTGATCAACAACCATTGAGTATTCCGATTAAAGCATTTGATGTGGAGCGGTTCGGTTGATAAAACATTTTTACAAAACTTTAAAAAAACACAATCCCCTAAAACACTTTACAGTGTATGCTTTCGGGCTATCCGGATTTTTAATATTAAATTTTAGCCCTCATTACTTTTCTCCTTCGGCATCATTTTGTAACTTCAAGACTTCTCAACCCGTGCTAGTTTTGTATTCACCGGGTATCATACTTTTTTTTCACTAAACCGATATTGAAGATGCACTGGATTGATTCGGTGATATTTATTTCTTACATGCTCGTATTGCTGGTCATCGGATTTTATTTCTTACGGAAAAATAAAAATGCCGAAGACTATTTTGTAAGCGGTAGAAAAATGACCCGATGGCATATCGGCCTTTCAGTTGTAGCAACAGATGTGGGTGGTGGATTCTCCATCGGGTTGGGCGGCTTGGGGTTTATCATGGGGTTATCCGGATCCTGGATGTTGTTTACCGGATTGATCGGCGCCTGGCTGAGTGCAGTGTTCCTCATCCCAAAAATTCATCCTTTGGGAAAAGATATCCAGCTGTTTACTTTTCCCCAGGTGTTTGGCCATTTTTTTAATAAACGGGTTGCGTTGGTTGCCGGCATCATTTCAGCCATCGGCTATTTAGGTTTTACCAGTTCGCAAATTCTTGCAGGTGCAAAACTTGCTTCAGCCTCTTTTATTTCATTAGATACGACTACGGCATTAATAGTAATGGGTATCATTACGGTTGGATATACGGTACTTGGCGGCATGAATGCAGTGATCTATACTGATACCATACAATGGATTGTGCTGATCGGCGGATTGTGTTTTATCGGCATTCCGCTTGCATATTCTGCCATTGGCGGCATGGATGCTATTACTGCTACACTCAGCAAAGATTTTCTTTCGCTTACAAATATAAGCTGGCAAACATTGGTCAACTGGGGCGTTACGATAGTTCCCATCTGGTTTGTAGGCATGACATTATACCAACGCATTTATGCAAGCCGTGACGTAAAGGAAGCAAAAAAAGCCTGGTTCATTGCCGGATTATTTGAATGGCCCATTATGGCTTTCATGGGTGTGGCACTTGGTTTATTTGCAAGAGTGGCAGCAGAACAGGGCATGTTTGCAGGATTGGGTTTCGCCACCGCCGGAAGCATGGATCCTGAAATGGGATTACCCCTTTTATTAAGAACCATCCTGCCCGTTGGTTTAATGGGTGTGATGATGGCGGTTTATTTTTCTGCCATTCTATCTACAGCCGACAGCTGCCTGATGGCAGCATCAGGAAATATAATTACCGATGTTCTGCATTATTTTTTCCATATTGATCACGACAGTAAAAGAACATTACGCCTTTCACAATTATTTACTTTGATACTGGGTGTTATGGCGATCATACTGGCATCGCTGATGAACAATGTACTGGAACTGATGTTATATTCCTATGCATTTATGGTATCAGGATTATTTGTGCCGTTGATCGCAGCCTTGTTCTTTAAAAAAAGAAATTCATCAGCGGCAATATTGGCGATGGTAGGAGGAGGATTAACAACCGTGACCTTAAGTATCATTTTTAAATCATTACCTTTTGGTTTGGATGCAAACCTGTTTGGCATTCTCACTTCATTCATTTTATTTAC
>JBBKWV010000226.1:0-2559 GCA_037969135.1 Ferruginibacter sp. | reverse complement strand
AATTTATCCAATAACATTTTGGTTGTCGCTGAATTTTTTAGCAAGCCTGACTCATGATAGAAATTAACCTGGCGAAGTGAGCTATTCAGGCTTTCAACATTCCATATTTCAGTCATGGGCATATTGTGGTAGAGATCAATAATCTTTTTACTAGCCGGGAGATAACTTTGAAGAAACTCGTCTTCCAAATCAAACTTTACATTCTTCAAACTCTCGTAATGTAAGATCGATTTCATCCAGAAGTAAAATTTGAAAAGCGCCAGTTCAGGGATTTGAAAATGCACGAAGGGAGGAATGTCTTTCATAAGAATCGTGAGATGCCTCTTTTCAAAATTATTGAACAGCAGAAAAGCCTCTGTCACACGCTTCAACCAGGCGTCGAAACTCTGCTCACTATTATCACCTAATTCTCCTTTAAAAATGTAAGCATCAGATTTCAGGTTGAAAAACTGGTCCAGTGAAATCTTGTAATGGGAGCATAACTTCTGCACTTCATCAAGGCTGATAACCTTATCTCCCCTGATCCTCCTGTATACACTGTCGTTGCTAATGTTTAATAACTCTGCCACATCATCTACGAATGATAAATGCACAGGCATGTTTTCTTTTATTTTTTGAAAAAACAATTGCTGGATATTCATAGAGTCCATAGTCAATATTTAAATGAAAATTCATCAGGGTAAAAAACATATTAGCATAAAACCTCAGGTAAGATATAAAATTTAATATCATTTGCAAATAGTGCAGATTCCAATAATTAGACAAGTATAATTTGCAGGAACTGCAAATTCATTTACTCCAGGGGTGTTAACCAATTATGAAGGGGTGAAACTGCGCAGTAAGTTTATATCATCATTTCTATAACTAGTTAAAATTTCAGTTATGAAACAATATTATTTAAGCCTGTTTTCATTTTTTATAGTAACAGCAGCCCAATGCCAGGATAGCTCAAACATCAGGATAAAAAAACAGTCCCCTTCTTACGCCATACTTAAATCAATGGATGGTTCTCTATATAAAGGGTGGCTGTATAAAGCAAATACAGACGAAGTTTTTTTGATTGAAAAAAAGAAGGTCCTAGTACCATTTGCAGGAATGCTTTATGAAAAGACCAGGTCATCAGATCTTCCCAGAAGATTTCCGGTAGAGCAAATTGAAGAAATAAGCTTAAGAAAGAAAAACGCTGGATTGAAAGGAGCACTTATTGGATTAGGTGTTGGGGCGGCTACAGGGGCCCTTATTGGCTTTGCAAGTGGTGATGATAAACCGCATTCTTACAGTGGCAATGTTAACTATTCAGGAATCAGTATTTTAATTTTTACAGCAAGGGAAAAAGCTACACTTGGTGCGTTTGGCCTTGGGGTTATCGGTACAATAACGGGCCTCTGCATTGGCAACCTGGTGAAAAAGAAATTTGTGATTGGAGGTGATAAGGAGAAAATGCTGGAAAGGCATCAATTGATAATGCAAAGAGCCATGGTTCAATATTGATTTTGCAAAATTAACAGCTGTACAAAATGATTCATTCTTAAAACAATTTATCATGAAATATTCAATAAATATTACGGAAACTATTTTGGTTACAATGCTCGTTATTTTCTCTTTGAATTCCTGCTATGTTCCAGGCCAGACCGGGATACCCATTTCCAGGCAAGAAGAAAATATTTATTATATACCGTCTACCCCGGTTTCAACTACACTACTAGAAAAAAATGATATCAATTTTAATTTGCTTCGCTCTTCAAGCGAAAAATTTACAGCACTGGAATTCCAGGGAGCTTACCTGCCTACAAAAAAAATAGGTATTATAACTGCCTACACCAACGCATTAAACAAAGATGGAAAGCAAAAATATATGAATTTTAATCGTTTTGAATTAGGTGCGGGCTATTTAAAATCTTTACCGAATAACTGGCGTTTTGAAACCTATGCCGGCGGAGGTTTTGGGCGTGTTGAAAATTATCACGTTACTGGTACCTCACAATCTAATCTGGGTATTTTCTTTTTTCAGCCTGCATTTGGTGTAACCAGTAAGAATAAACTGGTAAGCTTTGACATGATCTCAAAATTCTCAGGTATAAAATTTAATGTAAAAGACTCAGCATTTGATACATACCAGGAAATACATAGTGGTTATCAACTTGCAAGTTTATACACCACACCTTTTAACCTGATGTGGGAACCAGCCTTAATATTTAAGGCCGGCTGGCAAAACTTTTTGTTTCATTTAAGTTACACCAACTCCGTAAATTTTTCCAATCGGAATTTATATCAATCAAAAGGAAATATTGCACTAGGCATATCCTTTCGCTTTAACACTGCTGAAAAAACAACTAGCAGCGATGTAATCGAATAAATTGTTTAAAATGAAAATTAAACTCTTCATTGTATTACAACTTTACTTTAGCCTGTTGTGCAATGGTCAGTATAAAGGTTTTTATCCCCCGAATACAAAATGGTACCAGGATCCGCTGGGATTCCGTCCGCTGGAATTATCTTCTGCCGCCGGTTTTGCCTTTGGATCTGTGGCGATAGTGTCAACTTTATTGCTTTCAAAAG
>JBBKWV010000225.1:0-9201 GCA_037969135.1 Ferruginibacter sp. | reverse complement strand
TTGATCTAATATATGTTCGAGTATTTCGTTATTATCTACATTATAATTGCGGTGAAGAGTGAGCAAATTGAATTCCTGGTTCTCCAGATTTAATTCTGCGAGAGATGTTGATTTCTTTAACGCAATTTGTAAATTATTCTTCATGGTATCAACCATGATATCACCGGTAAAATATGTTTTACTTTCCAGTCCTTCCTTTTTCAGGATATCCACAGCAGTTTGTGTAGGTACAAAAAGATAATCAGATACATGATCAGCCACAATGCGGTTCACTTCTTCCGGCATAGTTCTGTTATAACTCCGCAAACCTGCTTCGATGTGTATAATCGGAATATTTAATTTTGATGCAGCCATCGCTGCGGCCAGTGTTGAGTTCGTATCACCGAAAATAATGATAAGATCCGGCTTCTTTTCCATCATAGAAGCTTCAAGCCTGATCATCATCTCCCCAGTTTGTGTTGCCTGGCTGGAGGAACCAACGTTTAAATGTATATCAGGTTTGCGCATACCAAGGTCCTGAAATATTTTCTCCGACAATGCATAATCATAATGTTGTCCTGTATGTACAATAAACTCTTCATGTATCCCTGTCAGTGATGCTGACAATGGGGCCAGTTTTATAAACTGGGGCCTTGCACCTACAATGGAAAATATTTTCATACTGAACTATTATTATAATTATTAACTGAGCGGAATTGTTTTTCTGTCGGTGGAGAGTCTTGCAGCAAATTCCCCCATGGGCAATAACTCGAAATTCTTTTTCATGATCGCCATGGCAGTTTCAAATATTTTTATTTTTTCTTCACTTTCTATATTCATTCCCGGAAAGAACTCCAGTTCGGGAACATGTGATTTGCCAATCAGGTCGAGCGGATGCAATAAATAACTGGGCTGTGTTTTGGTTATCTTACACATAAAAATAGCAAATTGCAGATAAAGCTTCATCAGAAAAGGAGATACATTACTGATGTATATAAGGTAACTCTGGTGAAAGGGTATTTTAAAAACCGGAATGGTTGTCACCGGTATTTCGAGCAATGTTTTTTTATTTGCAAACTGCCAGGTATATGGTTTTAACGGATAAAACCCTTCCTTAAAAGAACCAAATAATTCCTTGCGGCTTTCTTTTTCTTCTTTCGTAAGTTTTGATTTCCAGAAATAATAGCGGCGCATCAACGGTGAAATATATGTGGGAAGCAGGGAAGCATCAAAAATGTATTTGCGTTTTTCCAGCACTTCCAGCAGATCACTGCTCCAGCTAAATCCAGGGCCCCGAAACATATTTGTGCGTGTACCGGTAGCTTTGAATATCGCTTCTTCAGCCATTTCTATCTCTGATTCTATTTTCTCTTTTGAATAGGTTTTCAGCCAGGATTCATGGTGAAAGGAATGGTTGCCCACTTCATGCCCCCGGTCGATGATCATCCGTAATATTTTATGATTTTTTTCAATGGCTGCATCCTGTCCTACTACAAAAAAAGTGATCTTCATATCAAGCTTATCCAATACATCAAGTGTTATTGGAATAACTATATCCAGATATGAAGGGAATTTATCCCATCCCTCATCTCCATGCACTTTCATATAGGACCACTTATCATCGAGGTCTAATGAAACGCTTGCCATCAGTTTTTTCTTTTTCATCCCTTTAGTATTTCTTCCAGTTTTGTTTCTGCAACACGTACTGTTTCGTTTACATTCAATGTGCCATCTTTAATATGAGCTGTGTTCACAATATATACACCTGGTATTGATGTACGGATATCCGGTAATAATTCCGAGTAATTAAGTTTGGCAACAGTAATAACATGTTTTGCCCTTGCTACACCAACAAAGCGGATATTCTCATCCGTGATCCAGGTATACATTTCTTTCAGGTTGCTTATAAAATAATCTCTGATTTCATCATCCGTTTTATTAAAAAGCGGATCTGAAGAACCTACATATTTCGGCAGGTATACCAGTGCGTTACCATTCAGATATTTTTTATCAACAAGTGCCGACATTTCAATAACTCCGGTAAACGGAAATCTGGAATCGGTAATATTGGTAACATAAAAATCACTGATGGATTTATCCAGTAATACGGCCACACAAATAACACCGAGGTAATCTACATTATTCAGCCTGGTTACTTCTGCTGCTGTAAGCCCGGTACATAATTTTGCAGACAGTGATGCAGGTAAGGTTACAATTACTTCGTCAAACTCTTCAACTGTTCCATTTGTAAAACCAACCGAAGGTTTATTGTTTACCGAGGTTTTGATCTCCGTAGCGGTGAAATTTGTTTTTATGTTTACCGAACCGTCCTTTAGTGTTTGTTTAAAAGCTTCTATTACATTTTTATAACCACCGGGCACAAAACCGAACATTTCCCTTTTAAGCCCGCTTCTCCTGGCACCATACAAACGCTGAATGGTTGCCCAGATAAAAACTGCGGAGGTTTTCTCATAACTTTCGCCTAGTTTAGCTCTGAGCAATGGCAACCATATTTTATTGTATGTATTTGAACCGGACCAGCGCTTAAGCCATTGGGTTACAGGAATTTTTTCCAGCCTTTTCCAGTTCTTAATTCTGGAGGCTATGATAATGGTTAGCCCAAGCCGGAATTTATCAATCAGGTTCAGTGTTGGAAATTTTAAAAACTCGATGGTATCAGACATGGAATACAACTTCCCGTTAATGTAAAACCCGGTTTTTGTTTCCACCCATTCGATCTTGTCTTCCAGACCGATATCTTTTAATATCCCCCTGGTTCTGAAATCTGATAAGAGTATGACATGATAAAATTTATCCCACTCCACATCACCCATTTTCCATGAGCTAACCAGACCGCCTAATTCTGGAGCCGATTCAAACAGCGATACCTTATGACCTTGTTGAACTAACCGGTGAGCCAAAGTCATCCCCATTATTCCTCCACCAACTATTCCCCATTTTCGTGGTTCCATTTATTTATTATTAACTCAGTCCGTTTTAAATCATGAATTTCTTTTGCCATTCGATTGTGACCTCCAACCCTTTTTCCAGTTCCCATTGCGGTTGAAAATCGAGTGTTGAACATATTTTGGTAATGTCGGGAACCCTACGCATCACATCTTCATAATTACCGAAAGTAGAATAAGGAATATAATTGAGCATGGGTTGCGAATCAGGACCATTCACCAATTTCCAGATCAGAATGGCAAGGTCTTTAATGGTTATTTCTGCATTTGATTTTGGTCCGGTATTAAATATTTCATTGTCTGATTTATCACTTTCTATGCATGCTACAAGTGCATTTACCGTATCTTCTACATAAGTGAAAGTTCTTGTCTGTGAACCATCTCCATGTATATCAATTGCTTCTTTCTTAAAAGCTTTTTCAATGAACACAGACTGCGGTCCGCCCCACCATGTCAGATTCTGATGCGGTCCGAAAGACCCGAAAAATCTTGTTATGGTATACTTCAGGTCGTATTCGTCATGGTTAGCAATTATATATTGTTCGCCATACATTTTAGAGAGTGCATATGCCCAACGTTTAACTGTTGTGGGGCCCATTACCAGATCGGAGTTTTCAGTAAAAGGAATATTGGGATTCTTCCCATATACATCGGAAGTTGATGCAAAAAGAATTTTTGATTTATCCATGATACACTTATGCACTACATTTCGAAGCATGAGATAATTCTCTTCCAGTGTCCTGAGTGCATTGGTATAGCGTGGAATTTTTTGAGAAGCCAGGTGCACAACAATATCTGCTTTTACATCTTTTAAGATCAACGGATTGGCAATATCACCCATGATAAATTTAAAATTTTCATGGTCTTTTATTTTTTCAATATTTCGCAGAAACCCATAATTCAGATTGTCCATTCCAATAACGGTATGATTTCTGTCTAAAAGACATTTGGCAAGATTGGAACCAATAAAACCTGCTGCTCCTGTAATTAAAATTTTCATCTTTTTTTTACCAGCTTAAATTATATTCAAAATTAAAATGCATTTTTATCTCCTTTAAATACGTAATACACCGTTAAGAAGATGATTTGAATATCCAACCAGAGATTCCAGTTTTCAAGATACCACAGGTCTTTATCGACCCTCATTTTTATTTGTTCGGGATTGGTAATTTCTCCCCTGTATCCGTTTATCTGTGCCCAGCCAGTAATTCCGGGTTTTAAAAACTGCCTGATCATATAATCGTCCACCAGTTTTGAATAATCCGATGTATGTTTTAGCATGTGTGGCCTTGGGCCTACCAGACTCATTTCACCTATAAAAACATTGATAAACTGTGGAAACTCATCAAGGCTTGTTTTCCTTATTATCCTTCCCAACCTGGTTACCCTTGCATCATTCGCTGTTGCCTGTATAACATCTGCATCTTTATTAGACTTCATGCTTCTAAACTTCAGGCAATTAAAAGATTTTTTATTTTTACCGGTTCGCAATTGTTTAAAGAAAACAGATTCTCCAGATTCAATAAAAATCAACAAAGCAAATAACGGGATCATCCATGAAAGGAAAAATATGATCACAAATAAACTAACGGCAATATCGAGTATCCGTTTTTTCAGTCTGTTGCCAACATCATCAAGAGGTTCACTGCGGAGTGACAAAATAGGCAGGTCCCCGAAATATTCTATATGCACATCTCTTGTTATAAAAACCGAAAGATTGGGAACAATTTTGAAACGTATACATTCTTTTTCTGCCTGGTACATCAGGTTATAAATACTCTTATTCTGTTCGGGTGTTATTGTTGAAAATATTTCCTGGATATCCATTTCCTTGGCAATTTTTAATGTATCCTCAAAGTTTGCCAGTACCGGATAATGGGAAAGTTCCATTATATTTTTATTGTCCTCTATAAACCCTACCAATTCAGTGTTCAGACCATCTTCTTCGAAATAATTGGCCAATTTTTTAGCAGTATCATTGTATCCCAGTATGATCACTTTTTTTATTAAATGATGACTGCGTTTGAAATAATTTTTTATGCCGAGGTATAAAAACCGGTTTATCAATAATCCCAAACCATAGCTCATAATACTGGCAAGAATAAAAAGACGGGAAACCGTGAATTCGCGTGTAAAGAAAAGATAAAATAAAATACAGATTATCCAGACAAGAAATACCTGTATTGTTCTTTTAATATAATATTCAAAATTCAGAATTACTTTTATGGCGTAGGTTCTGAAAAACAACGATAACAATATCCATAAGATATTCGCCAATACCCAATACCTGAATATCGCATTTGAAAATAAAGATTCTGATCCCTTACGCAGAAATATCTGGCATAAAGCAAACATTGAATTAAGCAGAATCAAATCCAATGTTACCAGTGTCATTTGTAAGTATCTTTCAAACTGCCTGTTCATAGCTTTGTTTTAAAATCCGGTCAAAAACAATTATACCAAAGTTTTTTCATCGAATTCATTTATATAATTTACGGTTTGAGAAATATTTGCTCTTGATGAAGCGCCAAATAATATGGATTCGATATTTGGAAGTTTGCAAACATATTCTATAGCATCTTTCGGGTTAATTGCACCTCCACCCAATACCTGCATGGCGATGGCCCTTAATTTTCTGGTTTTTAATACATATTCATACTTTTCCTTACCACCCGACATCCGGAATCCTGCAAGATTTATGGAAGAACAGATGATCGGATTTTGTATTCCCGCTTTTTCCAGTTCATCCAGTAACCGGGGCATATTCATTGTAATATATCCAGCTTCAGCATTGTACTTTTTTTCGACATATTTATGGTATGCTACTAAAATGTCAATCATTCCTAAACCCAGTAAAAGATCGGTAATAACATTTTGCAGGAATATCACCGGAGTATTGATGCCTTTAAACATTTTCATTTCCGCATCAATCAGTAACTCCATGATTGAAAGGTAATCTTTAGCCAGGTATGCAACTCCTCCTTTAAACAGGGATCCGATAAAGTTACCGGGCACATATTGCTTTAATGTTCCTGCAATGCCCAGTTCTGTTACCGCATTTGCATATTTATGTGCATAGGGCATGCAAGGGAATATTTTATAATCACGGTATTTATCCGGATTAGCTCTGATCACATCACAGATATTTGCGATCCTGTCGTGAGTGGTACACATAAATGTATTCACCCCTTTCTCCATTGCGATATCCAATGTGTTTATGATGGCCTGGTCATCCCTGAAGCGGATCGACTGGGCACGTGACTTTTCATCAGAAATATGATTCACAGCAAAAAACTGGTTATCGCCAAATAAAATTCTTTCCATTTGTTTATATTGAACTTTTTTTAATAATTGAAATTGCCCTGTCTGTAAGCCAGGCACTCTCAAATGTATTGATCGTGTTGGGAGCCTTACCTAAACAGGTTTTGATGAAATAATCAATTTGTGCAGAATACTCTTCCCCACGAAGAAAAAAATCAACCTGTTCTGATAGTTCAGTAACATATTTTACATTCCAACCTTTCGTATATCCCACAGGCATCTTTGAATCTTTGAAAAAAACTTTTAATTCATTTGCATCTGAAATAATTTTTCCCTGTGTACCTATTACCGTAATGGAAGTAGACATTTTGCGGTAGGTATCGTCACTCCAGTTTACAGAAAGAACTCCGGAAACCTTGTTTGATAATTCCAGTAACGAATAAACAGTATCCTCTACATTCTTTGAATAAACAGGTTTTAAAATACTCCCTCTGGAACTTTCTACCGGAGCCAGGATATCATTGATCAGGTCAATTACATGCGAGGCGTAATCCATTAAACATCCCCCTCCTTCCGAAGGATCTGAACGCCAGGTTTCTTGTTTCTTTTTTACAACTACGGGACCATAGGCTTCTCCGGTAAAGTGATAAATATCTCCCAGAAACCCTCCTTTTACGATACGCTTTACTTCCTGAAAAGTGCCCACGAATTTATTGTGGTAACCCACCTGGTTTATACAACTGTTTTCACCAGCAAGTTTTACAAGTTCTGCACTTTGATCCGCATTTAGACAAAGAGGTTTTTCTGCAAAAACATGTATTTTTCTTTTCAACAGATCCTTTACAATATCAAAATGAAACTTTGTAGGAACTGATACAAACACCGCATCCGGTTTTACTTTATCCAGCATTTTTTCGTGGTCGGTAAATACAGAATATTTTGAATACTTTTCCAATACATCCAAAACCATTTTTGATGTATCACATACTCCGGCAATCTGCACATCCGGATGTGCTCCCAAAATCGACAGATGGGACAACCCCATTTTACCTGCTCCAATCAACGCAACTTTTATCATATTATTAAACTTTTATTCTTTTTATGTGGGTTTTATGGAGAAACAAATCTCTCAGGAATTTCATTTGATTGCCCGTATTTCTTCTGAATATTTCGGGTCTTAAAAATATTCTGACCAGCCATTCCAGCCGCAGGTTAATCCATATTTTAGCTGGTCTTTTACTATTGCCGGCATACCAATCGAAAACATTTCCGATGGTACAAACAATTCTTGCATTTACTTTTTTGTAATGCTGGTATGCCCATTTCTCCTGTTTTGGAGCAGTAAGCCCTACAAACATTACATCCGGACTGAAAGCATTTATATCATTTACCATGGCTGCATTATCCGCTTCGGAAAATTCGGGTTTGAATGGAGGCGAATACCCTTTTACAATTACATTTGGGTACTCCCTTTTTAAGCGGTCCGTAATCTTTTTTAATGTTATGTCTGATGACCCTAAAAAATACACACGCCATTTTTTCCTGTCCGCCAATGCAATAAAATAATCAAAACAATCCTGCCCGGATATTTTTTTTATATTCTTCCCATTTAATATTATGGAACCCAACGCAATTCCAATACCATCCAAAACCAACACGTCCGTATTTTTGAGTGCCGTTTCAAATTCCTTGTCATTTAAAGCAAGACCATAAGAATTTGGACTAAAAGTATTGATAAGCAATTTATCAGTTTCAGCATTTAAAACATCCAATCTGGAAGAAAAAACATTATAACCAAGTACCGGAGTAGTTTGCATAATTTAATAGTAATACCAACGGGTATTTATTTTTTAAAAATCAATGAGATCTTTCTGTTTTTAAAAACAGTCAGATCATCATGTTAATAATCATATTTTTTACAAATTCCACCCTCTGCAGGCTGAAATTTGTAATATCTCAAATCCAAAAGTTTATAAATTCAACACAATGAATTATATAACGAAAAAACCTCAAAAACATTATATTAATTCATAACATCACAATAAAATTACAGCAAAGCCTTTTCAATCCCCTCTATATAATTTTCCACCATGATCTGAATATTATATTTTAGTATCATCAGTTTGGCTGCCATTTTCAACAAGTTCATTTTATCATTGTCCTTAAGTAACCCTGCAACTTTATCTGTATAATCCTGCATATTATTTTCTGCAATGATCGCATTTTCCCCATCTTTTATATATTCAAATTCCGGACCATGGAAATCATATTTGATTGTAACAATAGGGGTTTCAAAAGCAAAGGAATCAAGAATTGCCAGTCCAATTGCACCGGGAAGTAAAAAAATATCGGCAAGCCTGAAATGCAAAGCCTTATCTCTTCCGAATTGTGTTCCAACATAAACAATCCAGGGCTTTTTCTCTGCTGCATTTTTTACCAGACCCGCCATAGGGCCATCTCCCAAAATGATCAACTTAATTTTATATCCTTTGGATATAAGTATATCAGCTGAACTAATCAAAAACTGGATGTTTTTTTCTTTCGTTAATGCTCCGCAGTAGATTAAAACTTTTTCGTCAACACTTATATTATATTTTTCCCTGAGTTGTTCTACTTCCTCTTCCGGAATAGAATTGTAAAGTTCATTTAATGATTTTGTATCAATGGCATTTTGTACTACTGTGATTTTTTCATTTGGAACACCTTGCTTTACCAGAAAATTTTTAATTCCCTCAGTGTATGCAAACCACCAGGAAGCCCTGTTTATATATGTTAATTTGAACTGGTTAAAAATATTTTTCTTTGAGATCTGCAAGTTTAAGCCATGCCCCCAAAATGCAAATTTTTTATTTGAAATTAATTTCCTGAATATCAGGTAATAATTAAACAGCAGTTTATTTGCCTGTTCAACAATAACGAGGTCTGAATTTTTTATTTCTTTAGTGCATGGTTGCCAGATGATGTAAATATTGAAACAGCTAAATGTATAGTTCTT
>JBBKWV010000224.1:0-16842 GCA_037969135.1 Ferruginibacter sp. | reverse complement strand
TTCTTTGTATTCAGGTGCTCGCCCTCATTTAAAATTGTATACAAACATTCTTTGCTTCTGTAAAAAAACGCAGAGCTTCCCATCCACCTTCCCGGCCTACACCGCTGTTTTTTACACCACCGAAAGGGGTTCGGAGATCGCGGTGTAACCAGCAATTTATCCAAACAATACCGCTTTCAATTTTTGATGCAACAATATTTGCTTTTGAAATGTCCTGTGTCCAGACAGTAGCGGCAAGTCCATATTCAGTTGCATTTGCCAGCGACAATGCTTCCTGAATTGTGTCGAAAGGTTGAAGGGTAACCACGGGCCCAAAGATCTCCTCTCTGTTTGTTTTGCAATTGGGCCCCAAACCTTCAATAATTGTTGGTTCAATAAAATACCCGTTGGCACATCTTCCTTTTGGTTTAACTGCATGACCGCCGCACAAAATATTTCCGCCTTCCTGTTTTGCGATCTCAATACAATTCATCACTTTATCAAAATGGACCTTGCTTACAATGGATCCCTGTTTGGATTCTTCCACTAAAGGATCACCCACAGTAAGTTTTTTTGTCATTACGACAAATGCCTCTTTAAATTTTTCATAAATGGAGGATTCCACCAATATCCTGCTGCCACATAAACAGATCTGGCCCTGGTTTCCGAAAGAGGAACGGATAATATTTAAAAGCATTTTTTTCCAATCGCAATCAGCAAAAATGATAGTGGGATTTTTTCCGCCCAGTTCCAGGGATAATTTTTTAAACATGGGGGCGGCAACAGAAGCAATATGTTCACCGGCTCTTGTACTACCGGTAAAGGAGATGGCTTTTATTTCCGGGTGTTTTACGATCGCTTCGCCACAATCCGGGCCGTTGCCATGCATGATATTCAACACGCCATCGGGCAGGCCGGCTTCCTTGCATATTTTTCCCAATAAAAATGCTGTAACCGGGGTTACTTCAGACGGTTTTGCAATCACACAATTTCCAGCTGCCAATGCAGGAGCAATTTTCCAGCTGAATAAATATAGTGGAAGGTTCCAGGGCGATATACAGCCCACAATGCCGATCGGTTGCCTTAAAGTATAGTTGATGGCTTTGTCTTCCATGCTGTGGCTTTCAGCTGAAAAATGCATGATGCCGGTTGCAAAAAACCTGAAATTTGATGATGCCCGGGGAATATCCACCTGTTTGCACAACCAAAGTGGCTTGCCATTGTCGTTCGTTTCTGCCAAAGCAAGGGCTTCTGTATTTTCATCAATCAATTCGGCAATGCGGTTTAAAATCTGAAATCTTTTTTCTACCGCTGTTACCGACCAGGAAGGGAATGCTTTTTTTGCTGCAAGAACCGCCACTTCAATATCTTTTTCATTGCTATTGGGAATCTGACCATAAATTTCACCCGTGGCAGGATTTATATTATCGATGAATTTTCCGCTAAGCGGCCCGATGAAGTTTCCGCCAATATAATTTTCCAGATGAAAAGGGATATCAAGTTGCATGGGTTAAAGATAAAGTGAAAAATGAAAACTTAACGTAAAAAAGGAAGAATGCAATCTGTATTCGGTATCCTGCATGTGCCGGCTTAACTTCAATTTTCTTAACTTACGCTTCTAAATCATTTGATATGGCAATAGCATCTCCTTTTCATTTAAAAAAATGGATCGATGAAAACCGCAACCTTTTAAAACCCCCGGTGGGAAATCAATGTATTTATAAGGACGCAGAAAATTTTATCGTTATGATTGTTGGCGGCCCCAACGCCCGGAAAGATTATCACTTTAATGAAAGCGAAGAATTGTATTACCAGGTTGAAGGGGATATCGTATTGAAAATTATAGACAACGGTGTTCCCCGGGATATTCCGATCAATGAAGGTGACATATTTTTATTGCCTCCAAAAACGCCACATTCCCCACAGCGTGGTCCAAATACAGTGGGACTTGTAATTGAAAAGGTTAGAGAATCTGAAGAAGATGGATTTTTGTGGTATTGCGAAAACTGCGGTAATAAATTATATGAAGAACATTTACATGTTTCAGATATAGTAAAACAGTTGCCTCCGGTGATGGAAGGATTTTATTCTGATGAAAATAAACGGACCTGCAGCAAATGTGGTTCTGTGATGAGCCCTCCTGTAAAAAAAGGATAAATGCCAGATAACACGACAATGAGTATCCCTTTATCGGGCATCAACAAAAAGCATTAATGAAAATAGATATTCACACCCATATAATGCCCGATAAAATGCCCAACTGGGTACAGAAATTCGGGTATGGAGAATTTATTCATCTGGAGCATCGCAATTGTAAAGCCTGTATGATGAAGGGCGACAAGCTTTTCAGGGAAGTGGAAGACAATTGCTTTGATGCTGTTGCCCGCATAAAAGAAATGGATGATACGGATGTAACCATCCAGGTACTATCTACGATTCCCGTTTTATTTAATTACTGGGCCAAACCAAAAGACTGCCTTGAAACTTCCCGTTTTTTAAATGACCATATTGCAGAAACGGTTTCAAAAAGACCTGAACGATTTATTGGATTGGGTACGGTGCCCATGCATGATGTAGAACTTGCCATTGGGGAAATGGAGCGATGTGTAAAAGAATTAAAGATGCCCGGCATTGAGATCGGCAGTAATATCAATGGTAAAAATTTAAGCGATCCTGACTTTTTTCCTTTTTATGCAGCAGCAGAAAAAATGGGTTGTTCATTATTTGTACATCCCTGGGAGATGATGGGAGAGGGCCAGATGCAAAAATACTGGTTGCCCTGGTTGGTAGGGATGCCTGCAGAAACTTCCCGGGCAATTTGTTCCATGATATTCGGTGGCGTATTTGAAAAATTCCCAAGTCTTAAAGTAGCTTTTGCTCATGGTGGAGGATCTTTTCCTATGACCATCGGGCGCATAGAACACGGCTTTAATGTCCGCCCCGACCTGGTTGCCGTTGACAATCCGGTCAATCCCCGTGATTATATAGGCAAATTCTGGATCGACAGCCTGGTGCATGATAAATCTGCTATGCAATTTATACTTGAATTGATGGGCGAGGATAAAATATGTATGGGAAGTGATTACCCGTTTCCGTTAGGCGAGCATCATCCGGGAAAACTGATCGGGTCAATGAATTTTTCTCAGACCCTTACAGATAAACTCAATTTTCGGAATGCGGCAGATTGGTTATCGGTTAAATTATAAATGGAGAACGGTCAGAATACATTTATCTGCAATACATCCCTTTTATTTAATTATGAAATATATGTTCTGCGCAGGTTCTGCTTTTATTGTAAACCCCTGTTAAATCTTTGTTAGCACACAATACCGGGCCCGGCTTTTGCTTTCTTATTGAAATTATTTTCACTAAAACACTTACTCTATTCTGTAATTATACATTGGATTTTTTTCTTCACTAAAATGCTGTCCAATGGTTATTAAAAATATCACTACAGTTATTATTTGTTTTTCTACCGTTTTTTTTAATGAAGTTTTTTCGCAGAAAGCCAGCCTGCCAAAATATGAAGTGGGTATCAATGCCGGCGCATATATGTATCAGGGTGATCTTACAACCCACCGGATCGGTTCTGTTGAAACCATCCTGCCGGGTTTTGGAATCTCCGGAACCCGGATAATCAACAAAGCATTTTCTGCAAGATTGATGTTTAACATGGCCTGGCTTGCAGGAAATGAATCCATTTATGCATATCCCAAATTCCGGCAACAACGAAATTTTTCCTTTGCAGCATCCGTAAAAGAATTGGGGCTTTCTGTGCATTGGAATATTTTGGGAACCAATTATGCAGATGTAAAATTTGAGCCCTATGTTTTTGCATGTGCAGGAGTTTCCTTTGTAAATATTACCCGGAATTACAGTGCGGTGAATCTTGCGTATTTTGATGAACTTTCCCCTGTCAGACAGGGGCTAGTCACTGATGCATCTACGCCAACGCCAAAAGTATTGCCCGTTGTTCCTGTAGGTGCAGGAATGCGGTATCATATTTCAGACCGGATAGTTTTGAATCTGGAAGGAACTTATCGACTCATGAATACGGATTACCTGGATGGATTTAGTTATGCGGCCAATCCAAAACTGAAAGACCATTATTCCAGCCTGACCATTGGCGCTTCCTACAAATTCGGGAGTAAAGACAAATACAGTTGCCCGGCACAGGTTTATTAGTAGATTATTTGTTCGTAAAATCTGCTGCGGCAAATGATATACATGCGATCATTCATTGAAAAGATTTGGATAATCAGTGATGATGCCATCAACACCCAATGATCTCAATCTTTCTATTTCTTTTTTGTCATTCACTGTCCAGGGAATTATTTTTCTGTTTTGCGCATGCCATTCTTTAATTAATGCAGGTGACACAATTGAAAAATGCGGACTTAATATCGCTGGCATGAATTTCATTTGTGTTATTTTTTCTGAGATCGTTTTTCCTTCTCCTTCATCAATCAGCAATGCAGTTAGAATTGCGGGATAATGTGTTTGCAGGTAAACCAAAGTGCGGATATCAAAGGATTGTATGATCACAAAATCTTCCATTTGATTTTCTTTGATCACTTTCATCAATGCTTCAACAAATTCAGCAGGTTTTGGATGATAAATATTGTCGGTAGCTTCGGCGGTTTTTGTTTCAATATTATAAAAAGGGAATGGCCGTCTCCTGGTCATCATATCCTGTTTAACGGCTTCGAATACATCGGCCAGTAAGGGTTTGACCGCTTTTAATTTTTCCTGTTGCAGAAAACGGGGGTGCTGTTTCATTCCAACATCATAGGTCTGAACAACCGCATAATCCATTTGAAAAATATTCAGTGCTTTCTCCTCTTTCTCCTCAACAAAGGAACCATCCGGTTTTGTTGTGATCTCGTGATTAAAAAATGGTTCATGCGATAAGATCACTTTGCCGTCTTTGGTAATAACAACATCCATTTCCAGTGTTGTTACTCCCATGCCAATGGCATATAACATGGCGGGGATCGTATTCTCCGGCATCAGCCCGCGGCAACCACGATGGCCTTGTTTATCAAAATTGTTATTGAGCGTAACAGGCTCTTGTATTTTTTCTTGCTGACTGTTCATTTTTTTTGAACTGTTACAGGATGTTAGTATTAAAAAAAACAGGATAGTTTTCAAAAATGTTTTCATTGTCAGTTTTAGATTGTTATTGTACCAGTATCTCCTGGATCTGCGTGGGTTCCAGATTCGCATTACGCATGGCAATTCCACGCACCGCATTTCCGGCAAACTCTTCAAATGCTTTTTTACTGATCAAATCATCGCTCACCATCACCGGTATACCAATATCGCCGCCTTCACGGATGTTTTGAACCAGCGGTATCTGGCCAAGGAATGGAATGTCAAATTCTTCTGCCAGGTTTTTTCCGCCATTCTTTCCGAAAATATAATATTTATTTTCCGGCAATTCTTCCGGAGTAAAATAACTCATGTTTTCTACCAAACCGATCACCGGAACTTTCAACTGTGCCTGGCTGAACATGGCAATACCTTTTTTCGCATCGGCCAGTGCAACCAGTTGTGGTGTGGTTACCACAATTACGCCCGTAACCGGTACCGTTTGTACCATGGTTAAATGAATGTCTCCTGTACCCGGAGGCATATCAATGATCAGGTAATCCAGTTCGCCCCAATCCACTTCGGTAACAAACTGGCGGATAGCGCTGCTCACCATCGGCCCACGCCAGATCACTGCCTGTTTTTCATCAATCAGCAATCCAATACTCATGATCTTTATTCCAAATTTTTCGATAGGAACGATCATGCCTTTTCCTCCATCGTCTTTCAACAATGGCCTTTCGCCACGGATACCAAACATGATATGCTGACTGGGGCCATAAATATCTGCATCCATCAATCCCACTTTTGCGCCGCCAGCAGCAAGTGCAAGTGCCAGGTTTCCGGCAACTGTACTTTTCCCAACGCCCCCTTTTCCACTCACCACAGCAATGATATTTTTCACCTCTCCTAAAATCGTTTTCCCATCATGCCTGTTACTGCTCGTGTTGCTACTGAAATTCACAGTTACCTCAGCTTCTTTATTCACCAGAATTTTCACCGCGTTTATACATGCGTTTTTAATCATATCTTTCATCGGACATGCAGGTGTTGTGAGCACAACTGTAAAAGAAACTTTATCGCCATCAATCAAAATATCTTTAATCATATTTAAGGTCACAAGGTCTTTCCCCAGATCCGGCTCCTGTACATTTCCAAGTGCTTTCAGTATATCTTCGTTATTCATGGTTCAATTATTTGTTAAAAAGTAAATCTAAACCGCAAATTTAAACATTGAAGTCTTTACTTTGTTTATCATTTGCGAAATGTTGTTATTTTTGATAAGAAGCTAATGAACATTTGATGAACATCCCTGTCTGCCTGACGCAATAAGGCAGGGTTGTGTCACACTTTTGTACTGCATACCATTGAGCGTCGTTTTTTTTAATATTTTGTTTTCTTTAAATGAAAAAAAAGTTACTTTATTTTCTCTTACTGTCTTTCTTACTTCCTTTTGTTGCTAAGGCACAATATGAAAGTTTTCAGGATTCAGTGGTGCAGTTGTTTGGAGTGGTCATGACGGCAGACAGTCTGAAGGGTGTTCCTGCTGTTAGTGTGGTGGTAAAAGGACAAAACCGGGGTACCATTACAAATGACCGGGGAGTATTCAGTATCGTTGTATTGAAAGGCGATATGGTTGAGTTCTCCAGTATCGGATTTAAATCACAAATGGCTTTAATACCGAAGGATCTGCAGGGCAACCAGCACAGCATTATCCAATTAATGGTGAATGATACCATTTATTTACCGGCAACCATCATAAAGCCACGTATCAGCAAGGAACAATTTGAAAGGGATTTTGCCAGAACAAATGTTCCTGATGATGATTTAACCATAGCAAGAAACAATACAAGTACTGCAACCCGGCGTTTGCTGATGGCAAGTTTACCTTCAGATGGCAGGGAAGCTTCTAATCAATATCTACGGCAAAGCGCCAATAAATTATACTACTCAGGGCAGGTAGCTCCGCAAAATATCTTTAACCCCTTTGCCTGGAATGAATTTATTAAAGCATGGAAACGGGGCGATTATAAGAAAAAGTCCTGATCAATCTTTTTTCAATTTACTTTTTAAATATATCTATACACACTTACATTTGTGTATGCGAATTTTTATTTTAGGTTTCATGGGAACCGGAAAATCTACCTGGGCAAAAAAATGGGGCGAATATCATCAATTACAATTTATTGATCTGGATGTCTTGATTGAAAAGCAGGACAATGATTCTGTGGTTGATATATTTGAAAAAAAAGGAGAAGATTATTTCCGGCTCAAAGAAGCCGAACAGCTGAGAACCGTTTTGCAACAGGAAAATTGTATTGTGGCCTGTGGAGGAGGAACTCCCTGTTTTTATGAAAATATGCGTTGGATGAAGGATAATGGAATTACTGTTTATCTGAATGCCTTGCCCAATTTAATTTTGGAGAATGTGATGAAAGAAAAAGAAAAAAGGCCTTTGTTGAAAAAGGTCAATGAAGCCGAGCTTATCTTTTTCATAGAAAAAAAACTGAACGAAAGAATACCGGTATACAACGAGGCAGATTTTAAACTGGATGTTGAAAATCTGGCATTGGACAGTTTGAAAAATATTATTTCCACAAAAGCATAAAAATTTTCTATGCACAAAGGATTTTTAAAAACAGCTGCTGTAATCGGATTGTTGTCTGTTGCATTGGGAGCATTTGCAGCACATAGTTTAAAGGGAATGGTAAGTGAGCGTTCTTTGATGACATTTGAAACCGCCGTCCGTTACCAGTTTTATCATGTACTTGCTTTATTGGCAACCGGGATTTTATTCAAAGAGTTTAAAGGAAAATTCCTTTTATGGGCCGGTCGTTTTTTTATTTTTGGTATTATCTTATTCAGCGGGTCATTATATATTTTGGCAATTGTTCAGGCAGCAGTACAGCCCGGATATAACTGGATTGGGGCAATAACCCCTTTTGGAGGCCTTTGTTTCATCATTGGCTGGATTCTGATGTTTTTATCCTTTTTCAAAAAGAATTAGGGCCTTGTTTTGCGGTACAACCTCAAAACTGTTCCATTTTTGTTCTCAATCGAAAAATCTATATCAACTGAGTCCATTCTTTTTTTCATATTTTTCAATCCGTTGCCAAACTGGCGTATTTTTTCCAAGTCTATTCCATGTCCGTTATCATGTATGATCAATGCAAATCCTTCATAATGTTTTTCTAATATTATTTTCACCTGGCTTGCACCTGAGTGTTTTACAATATTATTCAAAGCTTCTTTTACAACGAGAAATATGTTTCTTCTGATTTCCCCGGGCACTTCAATGTTGGGTAAAGTTTCAGGGATGCTGAATTTACAGTCTATCCCTGTATTTTCAAGGTATTCAAGTGCATAACTTCTGATATAAGCAACCATATTGCCCAAACTGTCATTGCTGTTGCTCATACTCCAGATAATGGCATTCATTTTATTCAGCAATTCATTTGCAGAAGCAGATATTTTTTCAATTTCAGGCATAACATGGTCGCCCATTTTAGTCTTTGCAATTTCGCTGAACAGCCTGATTGTTGTCATTCCGGCCCCAAGATCATCATGCATATCTTCACTGATCCTGTTTCGTTCCTCCTGCTGTGCTTTCAGTATTTCTACCCGGGTTTCAAATCCCTTTTTCTCAATTTCTAATTTCATGGTTTCCTTTTCCTGAATTTTTTCAATCAGGTCACGCCTGTTTTTGTACGTTAAACCAAGCAGGAAAAATATGATGGCCATTACAATACTGATCTCAAAATAAAATAAGGCAGATTTAAAAATGGATGTGATTTTGGTTTGTGTGAGTATGAGTATAAGTGATATTACGGAAAAGAAAATCTGGGCTGCACTTCCGATAGCAATGTAATTAATCAGCACTACTTTTTTTCTTAGTCCCTTTATTATGAAAATAACTCCAATTATGAGGGCCACTATTTTCATGCTGTTTTCAATAAACTTACCCAACTGAACATTATCTGTTGCAAAATGGATATAGGTAAAGGAAAGCAACATGACCATTAAAATAAGGGATGTGGTCTTTAAGAGTTTATCCAATTTGCCGTGATTGATTTTTGTGTCGAGAAACTTACGTACAAATGCCAGGTAAAAAATATTTCCGGTTATCAATAAAGTAAGATCAAAATAACTTCTGAAAAAAGCAGTTACCACCCCCGGCTTTTTACTTAGGTAGGAAGAATAGAAGATCAAAAAGAACATACAAACAGCAAAAAGACTGAAATAGAGAAACTCCTTCTTATAATTTAAAAAATAATTTACCAATGCAAATAAGATCATCATGAGTAATACGCCACATAAAATATAACTCGATATCCTGTTGTCCCGATAAGTATCTGTTAATTCCATTTTATAATTTTCGAGATATTCGGGTTTTATTAAAACAGCAGAGATCCTGTTATAATCTGTTTTTGAAAAAGTTAGTTTTAACAGATACGTGACTGTTTGTGAAGAGGGGATACTGAGTAATACAAAACCTGTTTTACTTTTGGTATTACTCACTTTCCCTGGTTTGCCATCTGTTGTTATTTTAAACAGATCAAGACCATCGTACAACATACCCGGGTAGAAGTAAACTCGTTCATCAGTATCAGTGTTGTTTATTAAGGTAAACTGCAGATATGCAGGTTTACTGATCAACCTGCGGGGGATCCTTTTTTTATTCCAATATTGATTAAAGGGGCTGAAATTTGAAGATGAAATATTTTCCACAGGAAAAACTCCGTTACTATCGATGAAGATCATCGTATAATCTTCTATGTTTTTATAATTGATGACAGAGTCAATATTCAGGGAAAGACTGTCTGTATTTTTTTGTGCAAAAACAGCAGATTGGAGGAAAGAAAAGAATGCGACAAAAAAAAGTTTTTTCAAAACCGGAAGTTTAAAGTCAAACCTACATAAATTCGCTGAAACTACATATAGTACTTAAATTTGGCTGTTTGTACTATCACTATTTGATTTTTATATCTTTGCTTCAGATGGCCAATAAAATAAAATCACAAAAACCCAAAGCGGGATCTGCCAAAGCAGATACCCTTAAGCAGGAAAAGGATGTTGAAATAGAAGTAAAGCAATTACTAAAGGATGAACGTACCCATAAAATTGCCGGAAGCGTTTTTCTTTTATTTGCATTTTTATTTTTTATAGCATTCACTTCTTATTTATTTACCTGGGATGAAGACCAGGATAAAGTATTTCAGCAAGGATACCGGCTGTTATTGGGTACAGATACAAAAGTGGCCAACCTGATGGGTACTTTTGGCGCCTATATCTCACATTTTTTCATTTATAAAGGTTTTGGGGTTGCCTCCTACCTGCTTTGTACCTTATTTTTTGTGATCGGGGTAAACCTGTTTTTTGGAAAAAAAGTTTTTTCCATCATAAAAAATTTAAAATACCTGATCATTGGCTTGCCACTGATTAGTGTTACTGCTTCTGTAATGATGAACAGCAATCCCTTTCCCTGGGGTGGTGCTGTGGGTGATTTATGTAAAACATGGATGTATCGTACAGTAGGACAAATAGGAACCATTGGAATAATCGCCGTAGCCTTTTTGGGTTACGTGATCTGGCGGTTTAACCCGGCCTTCAAATTGCCATCCAGATTTAATGGAAATGAAGAAAATGGGGAATTGATGCCGGCGGCTGATGGAAGCAATGCCAAAGAAGAATGGCCGGATGATGAAGAATCTATCGAAAGTGCCCTGAAGGGAAATTCTATGAAAGGCAATGCCGGAAAGATGCATGTACTGGATGAACCAGTATCATCACTTAATCACGAACTTACCATTGTAGAAAAAGAGGAACCCGAACCGGTGAAAATGGAAAACAAACCGGAAGAAATATTAGCCGGAGCAAATAAGGATATAATTGCAGCGTCAATTCCACCACAAAAAATAAAGGCAGCAGCAATTCCGGACGGGTTGGAGCTGGAAATAAAAATTGCAGAAGAAAAGACGGAAGAGGAAGTAATGACTGTTGATAAAGTGCAGCAATTGAAACCCTATGATCCGGTACTAGATCTCCGGGATTATAAATACCCTTCGCTCGACCTTTTGGAAAATCATGGCAGTGAAAAAATTGTACAGGATGCCGATGAACTGGAGAATAATAAAAACCAGATCATCAATACCCTGAAAAATTATGATATCCATATTCAGCGGATCTCCGCAACAGTTGGGCCAACGGTTACTTTGTATGAGATCATTCCGGCAGCGGGTGTCCGTATCTCCCGGATAAAAAATCTGGAAGACGATATCGCACTAAGCCTTGCTGCTTTGGGCATCCGTATCATTGCACCCATACCGGGCAAAGGAACCATTGGTATTGAAGTTCCCAATGCCAGAAAAACACTGGTGAGCATGAAGACCTTATTGTCTTCCGAAAAATTCCTGAAAAATAAATTTTCACTTCCCATTGCCATTGGTAAAAAAATAGACAATGAGAATTTTATCGTTGATCTGGCCAGTATGCCCCACTTATTAATGGCGGGAGCAACCGGACAGGGTAAATCTGTAGGTTTGAATGCCATACTGGTTTCCCTGCTTTATTCAAAACATCCGTCACAGCTTAAGTTTGTGTTGATCGACCCCAAAAAAGTGGAGTTGAGTATTTACCGAACCATCGAAAAGCATTTCCTGGCAAAACTTCCAGGTGAAGAAGATGCCATTATCACGGATACCAAAAAAGTAATTCATACACTCAATGCCATGTGTATTGAAATGGATAACCGGTATGATCTTTTAAAAGAAGCCGGTTGCAGGAATATTAAGGAATACAATGAAAAATTTGTATCCCGTAAGCTAAACCCCGATAAGGGGCATCAATATCTTCCATTTATCGTTTTGGTTGTAGATGAGTTTGCCGATCTGATCATGACCGCAGGAAAAGAAGTGGAAATGCCCATTGCCCGCCTGGCACAGCTTGCAAGGGCGATCGGTATTCACCTGATCATTGCAACCCAGCGGCCATCTGTAAATATCATCACCGGCACCATCAAAGCAAATTTCCCTGCACGTATCGCATTTAAAGTGAGCAGTAAAATTGACAGCAGAACAATACTGGATGCAGGTGGTGCAGAACAATTGATAGGGAAAGGAGATATGCTTATCAGTTATAACGGTGATATTGTGCGACTGCAGTGTGCTTTTGTAGATACGCCGGAAGTAGATAAGATCGTAGATTTTATTGGCAAACAAAGAGGGTATCCGGATGCATTTTTGTTGCCTGAATATGTGGATGAAAAGGAAATGGAAGGCAGGGATTTTGATGTGAATGATAAAGATGCGCTTTTTGAAGATGCTGCCAGATTAATTGTAACAAGCCAGAGCGGAAGTACATCCTTGTTGCAACGCAGGATGAAACTGGGATATAATCGGGCGGGCAGACTGATGGATCAATTGGAGGCAGCAGGAATCGTTGGACCGAACCAGGGAAGCAAAACCAGGGATGTATTGATAAAAACAGATGCAGATCTTCAGCAACACCTGAATGAAATAATGTAATAACCTGTTTACTTCGCAAAATAAATGAATTTGATCATTGCATTCGTAAGTACAAAAAAATCATGTCTAAATTCTTAATTGTTGGGCTTGGCAATGCAGGAGACGAATATGCGCATACCAGGCATAATATCGGCTTCGATGTGGTACATGCTTTTGTATTGAAACATGGCGGCATGTTTAAGGTAGACAGGCTTGCATACATGGCAGAAGTAAAGTGGAAAGGAAAGCTTTTTGTTTGTATCTGTCCGACCACTTACATGAATCTGAGTGGCAGAGCATTTAAATACTGGCTGGAAAAGGAAAAAGTAGCCATTGAAAACAGCCTTACCATTGTTGATGACCTCGCCCTTCCTTTAGATAAATTGCGTTTACGTGGCAGTGGGAGTGATGCGGGACATAATGGATTAAAGGATATTCAGCATATTTTAGGTACCGATATCTATCCAAAACTCCGATTTGGCATTGGGAACAAATATCCCAAAGGAATGCAGGCCGATTTCGTTTTGGGTAAATGGCTAAAGGAAGAAAAACCTGTAGTCGAATATAAAATTCAGAAATCAGTAGAGATTATTGAAAGCTTTGCCAGTATAGGATTGGAAAGAACAATGAGTTTGGTAAATAATATTAGTTACCATCCAGCATAATAAATAAAACGTATATTGTTTTTTTAATGTGTTTTTCTTTATTTTCGCTGTACAAACCTAAACCTATTTTAAAAACTTACGTTGCCATGAAGATTATTTGTATTGGAAGAAATTACGCTGAACATGCCAAGGAACTGGGCAACAATATACCGGAGGAACCTGTGGTATTCATGAAGCCAAAGAGCGCTTTATTACAGGTACATACACCATTTTATTACCCTGAATTTACCAATGAATTAAATTATGAAGCTGAGCTTGTATTAAGGGTATGTAAAAATGGAAAATATATCCAGGAAAGACATGCTGCCAATTATTTCAATGGAATAACTGTAGGAATTGATTTTACTGCCAGAGATATACAGGACGAGTGCAAGAAAAACGGATTGCCTTGGGAAAAAGCGAAAGCATTTGATAATTCAGCTGCAGTGGGGAAATTTATTGATGTTACTCCCGGCATGAATATGAAGAATATCAATTTCTCCCTGAAAAAGAACAATGAGCTTGTACAAAAAGGGAATTCCGGGCAGATGATCTTTAGTTTTGATAATATCATCTCACATATTTCAAATTATTTTTCATTAAATATCGGGGATCTGATTTTTACCGGTACACCAGCCGGAGTAGGAGAATGTGTTGTTGGTGATGAATTGGAAGCTTTTATGGATGATCAGAGCCTGTTGAAAATGGAGATCAAATAAAAAACGATCTGGTTTTGTATTTAGAGAAAGACGCATTAACAGATAACGATCAGTTTTTTATTTCATGTATTGATTTATCATGCCTCCATAATTATATCCGGCTCATTGTTTCCAAAGCCGCTTCCTTTATTTCTTCCTCACTGATCGTTTTCAACTTTAATTTCCGGGAGCCGATAAACAGAACTGTTACACTCAGTAAAGAACAAAAAGCCATAACAGCCGACATGGGCAATGCTGTTCCGTCACTGAATGCACTTACTGCAACAGACGATAATGCGCCCATAGACATTTGAATCCCTCCCATCAAAGCAGAAGCACTGCCTGCATTTTTCTTAAAAGGGGCCATAGAAAGTGCAGAACTATTCGGAAAAATAAATCCCTGGCAACTCAGATAAATAAAGATCAACAGCACAGTACTGTATACATTCAACCAGGCTTTTAACGCTCCCAGAAATAAAAATACAGCAGTTAACATCTGACAAAAAATAGCCACTCTGATGATCTGGCTGCTGCTGATTTTTTTTAATAACAAGCTGTTTATCTGGCTTGCAGTAATTAATCCAAGTGCTATACCGGCAAATATCCACCCAAATTGTTTTTCACTTACTTTATATAATTCGATAAAAACAAAAGGCGACCCGGCGATGTATGCATACAATCCGGCAGCTGCGATTGCTCCGGTAAAAGCGTAAACATAAAAAAGGGGTGTTTTTAATACTTGTAAATAATTATTAAAAACAAGGGATGGCCTTAAAGAGGAAACATCTCCCGGCTTCATACTTTCGGGTAAAACAAAATAAATTGAGACGAGGATCAAAAAAGCCATAATTGCAAGTACGATAAAAACAATCTGCCAGCTATAAGCTGCAATCAGATAACCGCCAAGTGTAGGGGCAATGATGGGGGAAACTGCAATAACCAGCATGAGTTTTGAAAAAACTTTCGCTATTTCCTCTACAGGGAATACATCCCTTATGATTGCCCTGGCTGCAACCATTCCTGCACAACCGCCCAATGCCTGGATCACACGCATGGTGATAAGCATATCTGCGGAAGCGGCAAGTGCACATCCAAAAGATGCAAAAATGTAAATGATAAGACCTATGTATAGTGGTTTCTTTCTTCCAAACCGGTCGAGCAATGGGCCGTAAATGAATTGTCCGGCTGAAATACCAATAAAGAACCCCGATAAGGAAAGTGAAATATGTGCAACGCTGGTATGCAGGTCGGCTGCAATGGCGGGAAACCCGGGCAAATACATATCAATTGAAAAGGGGCCGATGGCCGATAACATTCCCAGTAAGAATATCAGGAATGTTTTATTGATTTTTTTTTCCTGCATGTAACTGCAAAACTAATGAAGAGGTTTGTATAAAACTTACCATTTAAGGAACATAGCGGATATGGAAGCTGGCAGACTTCAGCATGTTTTTTATTTTATCCATATCACAGATCAGTTGCTTCCTGTTGTATTTATGCACATCAAAAACATTGCCGGTAAACATTTCATTTTTTTTCAGTTGATCCAGACAAACAAAACAACGGCTGAAAATGCCAATGGAAATGGAATTAATAAACTTCCGGACATTTTTTTCGTGGTAACCGCAATTAAATGCATCGGAATAATATTCTTTTATCCTTTTTTCGAAATCATCTTTAATTTTATCAATACTGTTTGTTTCTGTTATAAGTGTTTTAATGCCCGATTCCCGGTCTTTGAAAATGTCAAAAATGTCATTGGCAAGCTGCATCAGTCCGCCAAGATCATATAATAATTTATTTTCTGATGCGGTTGCTGCAGGGGAAAAAGCCGTGCGATAAAAGATCAATGAACTTCCCCCTTTGAGATTGGTGATTTCTAAAAGAGATTTACCGGATACCTTTTCATTTTTTTGTTCTTTGCTTTTTACCTGTGCGGTGTAAACATCTATCAAAGCATGCTGCATCAAAGTATTATCTGCTGAATGAAGCAATGCTTTTTTATAAAACAGGTCGAATAATTGCTGGTTGTTTTTTTTCAGAACAGGCTCTCCACCTTCCTGTATCATATTTTCAACTGCTTCATCTGATAAATAATCCTTGTCAAAAAAATCATCGAACAGGCCTGTCATAGCGCCCTGACAGGTACTTGCCCACCTTTCTTTTTCCGTCATTTTACTTCCTCTCAGCGCACAAAATGCTTCACCCAGTATTGCAGGTACAGCCAGTCCATAATAACGATTTATTTTTTCCAGGTCTTTTAAATCCAGTGAGCCATCATTCTTTTGCAATGCATCCTGTAATATTTTATGGATATGCTTATGTAAGAATGTTCTTTGTTTATGTATATTAATTAATGCCCTGCTAATAATGCCGGGCAATAAAAAGTATTTAAATAAAGGGGATGATTGTTTCATGAAAAAATATGCGAAGGGATTTTTATTTTTTATTGATCATAAAAATCTATCAGGGAACCGAAGTATTGATTGTTCCATCCTTCCGTAATGTTTTCGAAATCAGCATCGGGGATATTGGTATGTCTTAATTCGGCTGAGGTGCCGGATTTATCCGCATGCAGAATGATGGTAACGATAGAATCAGGATCTTCTTCTGCAAAAAACCATTGCTGAACAATTTTTTTACCGGTGATAAATTCAATATTCCTGCCTGCAATACTTCCTTCCCACAAGGAAAATTCTGATCCCGGTTCTGTAGACATGACCGCTTTTTCTCCGCTCCACAACTGAATGGTAGCTTCATTGGTTAAAGCGTTATAAACATCTTCGGGCGGCGCATCTATAATATAATATTTTTTATAATCTTTCATATTTATGGTTGTGATCTTTGGTAAAAATGCAGAATTAACAGTTTGTAAAATCATTAATTATGTAAATTTGAATACAATTTTTGGTATAAAAAATAGTTTAT
>JBBKWV010000223.1:0-12641 GCA_037969135.1 Ferruginibacter sp. | reverse complement strand
GAACCTGCAATTGTTATCCCGGTTACCCTGCTGAGTTTTGATGCAAGGGATAATGGAAAAAATATATTACTTAACTGGAGCACTTCAACCGAAATAAACAACAAAGGTTTTGTTGTTGAACGCAGTATTGATGGTTATCGGTTTGAAAAGATTGGTTGGGTAGATGGCAAATTAAATAGTTCCCAGATTTCAAACTATTTGTATACCGATCATTTTGTGCAGCCGAATATTGTATATCATTACCGTCTTCGTCAAACGGATATTGATAACCGGGAAAAACTTTCAGAGATTAAAAAGGCAAAGATCAAGGGTTCTGATATCGAATTGAGCATCAGCCCCAACCCTGCTAAAGACCAGTTGAGGTTATTTGTATCCGGAACTTCCGGATTATCAGATATCAATCTGTTTAACACACAGGGCCAATTGATTCGAAGCTGGAAAAATATCAATACCGTTTCAGCACCTGCCTTATTGGATATCAGGAATATTGCAACCGGTATGTATTTGATCCAGGTGCTGATGCCGGAATCAACCAGGATTTCGAAGCTTATTATTGATTGATTTTTTTAAAGAATTGCAATTTTAAGATACAAAACAGAACATGATACTGAAATTGCTTTTCTTTAATGCTCCTGAAGTCAATAGAAAATAAACTTAACTTTGCGACTAATTTTGTAAATTGTAATTGTTAAGCATTATTTATGAAAATAATCAGCAGCGTTTTTTCTATTGTGCGGAATAAGTATGTGATTGTTTTGGCATTTTTTATTATTTGGATGTTGTTTTTTGATTTGAAAGACTGGTCACTGATCAAGGGGCGACAGGATAAATTATCGGATCTGCAAGAGAGCGAACAACACTTGAATAAACAGATTTTTGATACAAGGCAAGAGTTGGATTTATTAAAGACCAGTGCACAAACAATAGAAAAGTATGCCCGGGAAAAGTATTTAATGAAAAAAGACAATGAAGATCTTTTTATAGTAAATACCCCATAATCGAAGAAAAAACACGTTTAAAACACAATATTGCCGTTAAGTATCCGTTTTAGATGCGGATAAAGATCATATTTAATTTCAAAAAAGTAATCATTTTACTATGAACAGTTTTACACCGGAAGACTTATTACAGTATCTGTATAAAGAAACTTCTACAGAAAAAACAGCAGCCATTACAGCCGCTTTGGAATCAGACTGGAGTTTAAGAGAAAAATTTGAAGTGATTTCTTCGGGTAAAAAAAGACTGGAAACTTTACAGCTTTCCCCGCGAAAGAAAACAATCGACAACATTTTGAAATATGCTGAAAAAGCCGTGGAGGAAATATCCACAGCAGTATAAATCAGCTTTATTAAGTAATTTAACCGTTTCTATATAGAAACGGTTTTTTTATGACTAAAAAGGAAAGATATCAAACAATTATTGATTATTTTTTAGCGCATGCTCCGGATGCTGAAACTGAATTGATTTATGATAACCCCTTTCAGTTATTGGTAGCAGTTATCCTCTCAGCTCAATGTACTGATAAACGGGTAAACCAGACTACTCCTGCTGTTTTTGAAAAATTCCCTGATTCGGTATCAATGAGTCAAACAAGTTTTGAAAATCTTTTTCCTTTAATAAGAAGCATCTCTTATCCTAACAATAAAACAAAACATCTGATCGGGATGGCACAAATGCTGGAGGAAAAATTCAATGGCATTGTTCCGATGGAAGTGGATAAACTGGTATTATTACCGGGGGTAGGCAGAAAAACAGCAAATGTTATTACATCTGTTATAGATCAACAGCCAAATATGGCTGTAGATACACATGTTTTCAGGGTGAGTGCCAGAATCGGGCTTACTACCAATGCCAAAACACCCGTTGCAGCTGAAAAACAACTGGTTAAACATATTCCCAATAAATATATACATAAAGCCCACCATTGGCTCATATTGCACGGGAGATATATTTGTGTTGCAAGAAAACCAAAATGCAGCATTTGTGGAATAAAATTTGCCTGTACATTTTATAAAAAAAACAAATCGGGTGAATAAAATCAAAAATTATTCGTTTTCTTTGTATATTCAGTAAATTACATTACCAAATTTTGTAATTGCTTATAACATAATTAATTATTTGACTTCATGAAACGAATATTCAGCCTTTTAAGTATCAGTTTATTGCTTTCTGTTTATTCAAATAATGCATCTGCACAGTATTATTTTTATAATGATTCTTACTATGACAGTCCGATATTATTTGAAGTTGGTGCCTCCATTGGTGCTATGAATTCATTAACTGATATTGGCGGAAAAAAAGGAATTGGTGGACGCTTTGTGAAAGACCTGAACATGGGAAATACCAGTGCATGTGGGGGTGTTTTCTTTAATGCCATTTATAAAAATGCCGTTGCTCTCAGGCTGGAAGCTACATTTGGTAAGGTTTCCGCTTATGACAGCATTTTGGTAAATGTTGATGCAAATAATATTGCTAAAACCCGTTACAACAGAAATTTAAATTTCAGATCCAGTATCACTGAATTTTCATTGATTGCTGAATTTCATCCATTATATATATTTTTCAGCTGGGAAGACAGGGATACTGATCCTCCAAAAATGTCGCCATACCTTTTGGCCGGTGTCGGTTATTATACCTTTAACCCCCAGGCTAAGTTGGGTAATAAATGGATAGACCTTCAGCCTTTGAGTACCGAAGGACAAGGATTTTCTGAATATCCTGACAGGCCAACTTACAAACTTCAGCAAATGAATATTCCGGTAGGATTGGGTATTAAATACGAAATATCTCCACTCGTAAATCTCCGCGGCGAATATGTATACCGTATTTTAAATACAGATTATCTGGATGATTTAAGTACAACGTATGTTGATCCTACTGTTTACGCTAATTATTTCACCGGTGCAAAACTTCAAAACGCCATTGATTTAAGTGACAGACAAAAAAACAAAGTGACTTCTGCGGGTGGTAAAAGAGGAAGTCCGAAACAAAATGATGCTTTTTTCAGTTTCAACTTGAAATTAAGCCTTACTTTAGGCAGACAAAAAATCAGATAATTTCTATTATACTAAAAAGCCGCTTTACATGTAAAGCGGCTTTTTTATTTACCATTTCTTATTTCAACATCTTTTTTATTTCATCGATCATCTCCCCTTTCGTTATCGGAGTGCCCATGATCTTATGATAACCTTTCGCATCAACCAGATAAATATCCCTTATTATTCTTATTAACTGGCCGTTGTTAATTTCCGGAATCAATACTTGTTCAAAGTTCTTTATGATATCACCCAGGTTTGCCGGAAAAGGACGTACATAACGTAAATGGGCATGTGAAACTTCCAAACCGTCTTTCTGTAATTCTGCACAGGCACTTTTAATTGCCCCGTACGTACTTCCCCATCCAATAACCAGCACTTTCCCTTTTTCAGCGCCACTATCTAATTGCTGTGCAGGAATAAGCGAAGCGATCTTATCCACTTTCTCCTGCCTTATTTTAACCATCAACTGATGATTCTCTGCCTCATAACTGATATTACCGGTAATGTTTTGTTTCTCCAATCCGCCTATACGATGTTCCATACCCGCTGTTCCAGGGATAACCCATGGTCTTACCAGATTTTCATCTCTCAAATAAGGTTGAAACTTTTCTTCCCCATGCCCCAGTTGTGTTTTATATTTTACATCGATGGGGACAAGGTCTTCCGACTTGGGAAATTTCCATGGTTCTGCACCATTGGCAATATAACCATCGCTCAGCAATATAACCGGCGTCATATGCTGTACTGCAATTCTTACGGCTTCGTAAGCAACATCAAAACAATCACTGGGGGTGCTTGCAGAAATGATCGGCATGGGACACTCACCGTTTCTGCCGTAATATGCCTGCATCAGATCGCTTTGCTCTGTTTTTGTTGGCAACCCGGTGCTGGGGCCTCCCCGTTGAATATTACAAATAACCAATGGGATCTCAAGCATTACAGCCAGTCCCATCGCTTCGGCCTTTAATGCCATTCCGGGACCGGAGGTAGTAGTAACACCCAGTGCCCCGCCATAACTGGCACCAATAGCCGATGTAATCGCAGCTATTTCATCTTCTGCCTGAAAAGTTTTTATACCGAAATTTTTATACCTGCTTAATTCATGCAGAATATCAGAAGCCGGTGTAATTGGATAACTGCCGAGAAATAAAGGAAGATTGCTCTTCTGAGTGGCAGCTATCAATCCAAAAGACAATGCCTGGTTACCCATAATAGAACGGTAAGTCCCTGGTTCCATTTTAGCTTTTTCAACCGTATATCTTGCAGAAAAGGTTTCGGTAGTATCACCAAAATTATATCCTGCCTGCAAAACTTTAATATTGCTTTCAAGGATCTCCGGTTTTTTGCCAAATTTTTCTTTTAAAAACCCAATAGTATTATCCATATCCCTGTTGTACATCCAGTATAAAAAACCAAGCACAAACATATTTTTTGCACGGTCTTTTTCCTTAAACCCCATGGTAAAGTCTTTCAAGGCTTCGCGGGTCATTTTTGTAACATCCATTTTTATAAGTTCATAGCCATCCAGGCTATTGTCTTCCAATGGATTTATCCCATCCGGATAATTTGCCAGCCGCAGATTTTTGCTGTCGAAACCATCTTCATTAACGATGATCTTACCGCCTTTCTTTAACCCTGATAAATTTACTTTTAGTGCTGCAGCATTCATTGCCACAAGCACATCACATTCATCTCCGGGTGTATAAACGCGATCACTGCTGAAACGCAACTGGTATCCGCTTACGCCTGGCAAAGTGCCTATCGGCGCCCGGATCTCAGCCGGAAAATCAGGGAAAGTTGCCAGATCTATCCCCAGCATTGCGGTGTTGTTTGTAAACTGGTTTCCTGTTAACTGCATTCCGTCACCACTGTCTCCTGCAATTTTTATAACTACATTTTGTAGTATTTCCTGTTTATCAGCCATCTCTCAAATTATTTAAAGAATTTAAAACCTGGTTTGTGTTTGTACTTTGCTAAGTTAATCTATACAAAGAAGTAAAAGATAAAATAAGCTATAAAAAAATCCTGATTTCCATTTTCTGTCTCCGATTAATCCGTTAGGTTTGCCACAAAATTATTAAATGCAAGACCTGATTGATTTTCTGAACCCGGTTAATATCCATGAATTAAATGAAGATTTTGGATATACTGACGGGCAGTTTGCAAAACATATATCCATTTTTGAAACAGAATTACCCGACCTGACTGATATTGATATTGTACTCGTGGGAACAGGTGAAATGAGAGGCTGTGGGGTCTATATCGGTGAAAACAATGCGGCGGATCTTGTCCGTAAACATCTTTATCAACTGCATTGCTGGCATCCGGAAGTAAGTATTGCAGATATTGGCAATATCAAATCAGGAGCTACTTTGAATGATAGTTATGCAGCAATAAAAACCGTTCTGGCAGAATTATTAAAACTAAAAAAAACGGTTATTATTCTCGGTGGTTCTCACGATATTACCCTGGCACAATATGAAGCCTTTAAATCTGTAGGCCAGATCGTAGAAGCTACCTGTGTAGATGCAATGATTGACCTGCGGGGAGAAAGCCCTTTCCGGAATGAAAATTTTCTGATGGAAATGCTCACCGGAGAGCCCAATATGGTAAAGCATTATAACCATATCGGTTTTCAAAGCTATTTTGTGCATCCGCGTATGCTGGAAACGATGGACAAACTTCGTTTTGATTGTTACCGGGTAGGTATGGTTAAAGAAGATCTCGAGGAAATGGAGCCGGTGATCCGCAATACACATTTATTGAGTTTTGACATCAGTGCTATTAAGAACAGCGATGCTCCTGCCAGTGTTGATTGCCCAAATGGTTTAACAGGAGAAGAAGCATGTATGCTTACCCGATATGCAGGCATGAGCAACAATTTACAGAGTTTCGGAATATATGGTTACAATCCTCATGCAGATGTAAATGAACTGACAGCAAAACAAATAGCACAAATGCTCTGGTATTTTATCGACGGTAAAAGCAAGAGTAAACATGAATATGCCCTGAGTGACCATAATAATTTTAATGAATACCATACAGCATTTGCAGAAGTAGATACGGTGTTCCTGCAAAGCAAAAAAACACAACGTTGGTGGATGCAGTTGCCGGATAAAAAATTCATTGCATGCAGTTATAATGATTATGTAAACGCAAGCCGTGATATTATTCCTGAAAGATGGTTACGGATACAGGAACGGGGTTGATGAATATTTAAAATACCAGCAGATGAAAATAAAAGCCAGTTTCCTTTGTAACCCATATCATTGTTTTACACTTTTCCTTTTATTTTTTACTTTTCTTTTTAACGCTTGTTCTGTTTCCCGAAAATGGGAAAGATCCCTGATCAATGACCCTGCGATCCGCAACGGCCATATTGGTATAAGTATTTTTGAACCTGCAACAGGTAAATATTGGCTTAACTACCAGGCAGACAAATATTTTATACCTGCGAGTAATGTAAAACTATTTTCATTATATGCGGGAATGAAATTGCTTGGAGATAGTTTGCCGGGATTATATTACAGGATCCAAAATGACAGTATTACAGAAATTTATCCAACCGGTGACCCAAGTTTTTTACACAAGGATTTTATGCATCAGCCGGTTTTAGCGTTCCTCAAAAAACAAAAAACAATTGTAATAAGCAGAAATAATGTTGTAACCAGCTACGGAAAAGGATGGGCATGGGATGATCATACCGAAAAATTTATGGCAGTAAAAAGCAGCTTTCCGATTTATGGAAATATGTTTACCGTTACCTGGATAAATAAAGACAGCCTGGATGTATTCCCGGCATATTTTTCTAAACAAAGTCAGTTCTCCGGCCCCTATCCGGATGGCTTTCAGGTAAGCAGGAAATTTGGTGAAAATAAATTCACTTTTATCAATGGAAATACTAAAAAACAAATACTGCCTTTTCAATCTGATATAAATACAACAACTGAATTGCTTAAAGATTGTCTGCAAAATCCGTCTATTTATTTTACAAATTACCCCGGTTACAGTGGTTCAGATTACCTGGTCATTTATTCTCAACCATCCGACTCTCTTTTTAAACCTATGATGCATTACAGTGATAATTTCTTCGCAGAACAATTATTATTAATGGTAAGCAATGAATACCTCGGGTTGATGAACGAAGAAAGTATGATCGATACCCTTTTAAAGAACAACTTTAAAGAAGTGCCACAAAAACCAAGATGGGTTGATGGAAGTGGCCTGAGCCGGTATAATTTATTTACCCCACAATCCTTTGTATATATATTGAACAAATTAAAGGATGAATTTGGCTTAGAAAGAATGAAAGCTATATTACCAAAAGGAGGGGAAGGCACACTGAAAAATTATTTTGTTTCAGACAGTTCTGCCATTTTTGCAAAAACAGGGTCTATGAGTAATAATTTCGCTATCAGTGGGTTTCTAACTACTCAGAAAGACAAGTTGTTGATTTTCTCTGTTTTAGTAAATAATTTTCCCTCAAATCCATCTGCAGTCAGAGAAACAATTGCACAATATTTATCCGGAATTAGAAAAAATTATTGATATTTTTATATGTCGGGGCAACACAATCCATTGCTAACGCATCCTTATGAAGCAATACAATAACCAGTATTTATTAAAAAAGATTTTATGAAAAATATAGTAACTCTACTTTTTGTTTTATTTTCTTTTTTCAGCAAATCAACTTCGGCACAAACCAGTGCTTGTAACGCTGAATTTAATGTTGTTTACCAAAACAGCAATACCGTGCAATTCAATCCCATTAATCCCGGAACGGTAATTGGCACACAGCACTACTGGATTTTTGGCGACGGTGCAGTAACAAATACAGTTTCTCCTTCACATGTCTATTTAAATTCAGGAGTATATACTGCAAAACACATAATCATTTTTACAAACAACGGCGTAGAAATTTGCAGAGATTCTGCTTTCAGGGTCATTCAGATTCAAACGGCCTGCAATCTGGTTGCAAGCTTTACTTCTACCATGACGGCATCGAATATTTTTCACTTTCAGAATACTTCATCCCCTTTAAATGCAACGGATTCAATTACCTGGACATTCGGCGACGGCACTTCTTCTCATGATGTAAGTCCGAATCATACTTATACACAACCAGGAACTTATACTGTTTGTTTAAGGGTGAAGCAAAACAATTCGCCTACACCCAATATTTGTGTAAGAGAGATCTGTCATACCATTGTTGTACAGAATCCTGTGAACTGTACGCTGGTAGCTAATTTCACTTCAACGATGGTTACCCCGAACACTTATCATTTTGAAAATACATCCACCCCGTTAAATCCATCTGATTCCATCCACTGGTCATTTGGTGATGGAAGTAATTCAAACCAGGTTAGTCCAAATCATACCTATACCCAATCCGGAACGTATACCGTTTGTTTAAGGGTAAAACAAAATATTAGCGGTTCTACAACGCCATGTGTAAGGGAGATTTGTCATACCATTATTGTTCAAATTCCAACAACCTGTAATCTGGTGGCTGGTTTTACTTCCACAATGATTTCTCCGAACACTTATCATTTTGAAAATACTTCCACTCCGATAAATACAACGGATTCCATAAGCTGGACATTTGGTGATGGATCCCCTGTTTCAAATACGGTTAGCCCAAATCATACTTATGCCGTATCCGGTGTGTATGTTGTTTGCTTACGGGTGCAGCAGAGAAACAACCCGGGCACAATCAATAATTGTGTAAGAGAGATCTGTCAAACAATTGTTGTACAGATTCCTGCAACCTGTGTTTTGGTTGCTGATTTTTATTTTTACAGAGATACAACGGTTACCAGTCCTTATACGTATCATTTCGAAAATACCTCTGCCCCTTTACACAATACCGATTCCATTCGCTGGACATTTGGAGATGGCAGTTCATCTAACCAGGTAAGCCCAAATCATACTTATTTACAACCTGGAAACTATACCGTTTGTTTAAGGGTGCAGCAAAGAAATAATAATGGAACACTTACCAGTTGTGTAAGAGAAATATGTCATACAGTAGTAGTATTATATCCTGCTACCTGTAACCTTGTAGCAAATTTTACTTCTACATTGGTTTCAGCAAATGTGTATCATTTCAACAATACCACTTCAAATTTAAGTGCAACGGATTCCATTCGCTGGTCATTTGGTGACGGAAGTTCGTCCAATATTCTTAATCCAACACATACCTATACACAGCCCGGAACATATAATGTTTGTTTACGGGTTCAAAAAAGAAACAGTATTGGCACCCTTTCTACCTGTGTTAGTGATATTTGTCATACGATAGTTATTACAGCTCCATGTAATACGCAGGCACATTTTAGCTGGAGAGCAGATTCATTGAACAGCAGAAAAATTATTTTCACCAATCTGACTGTTTCAACAACTGCTACAGCAACTGCCACCTGGTCTTTTGGAGATGGAAGTACGGCAACCGGCTGGAACACGGTTCATACATATACACAACCGGGCAGATATAATGTTTGTCTGCGGATAGAATTTGGACCGAATTGCGTTGCTTATTCCTGCGATTCTATCACCGTTCAGACTACAACAGTGAGCTGCATACAACAGTCCCATTTCAGTTTTACAAAATCAACAACCAACAGTCAGTTTTATCATTTTGCTCCTTTACAAATCAACAGCAACTTTCAATATACATGGACATTTGGTGATGGAACGGGCAGCACCAGCATCACTCCATCGCACTTGTATGCACAACCCGGCAATTATACCGTTTGCCTTACAGTTTATCGCAATACAAATTGTGCATCTACTACCTGCAGGACAGTAAATGTTATATCACAGACAAATTGTAATACTGCACAGGTTTCTTATAATTACCAGGCAGACCCGGTGATATCGAATAAAATTTATTTCCAGGCAATATCAAATATTCCACTAAGCAGTCAACAATGGACTATCACCAGGTTACCGGGAACAGCCACTACAGCACCGGTTATCATTAATCAGAATAACCCCTCTTATATTTTCCGTGATACCGGTTACTATCGTGTATGCTTAAGAGCTGTTACAGTCGGAGGATGTGTTAAAGAATATTGCAGGGTGATCCATATTGCACATGTGGTAACTCCTGCTGTATGCACTTTACAGCCTTATCCAAATCCTTCAACCAATTCTATCAGTGTAAATGTAACTTTGAACCAGCCCCAAATGATTGATGTATATGTTTACAACAATTCCAATTTGCTGGTAAAAGAAAAACATCAGCAGGGGGTTAGCGGTACCAATACAGTGACATTGGCAATCAACAATCTTGTACCCGGAATTTATATCATGAAACTTATTCATGGAAATAATATCTGCTATGCCCAGTTTATAAAATTATAAATTACAATAGTCATAAAAAAAGCCTGCAACAAATGTCGCAGGCTTTTTTTATGACTAATATTTTTGCAGGTTATTTTATTTTTATCTCCCAAACATTTTATCCAGTTCTTCTTTCTTAAATGCCATAAACGTTGGTTTGCCATTGGGAGTACTGTTAACAGTTTCGCAGGCAAAGAGGTCATTTACCAATGCATGCATTTCCTTTTGTGTTAAAGAAGTACCGGCTTTTATTGCCTGCTGCAATGCAAGAGAACGTATCAGTTTTTCCCGCTTGCTGAATTTAATATCATTGCTGAAATGTTTGTATTGTTCCAGCATCTTTTCAATGGCAACTTTCTCATTTCCCTGAATAACATCTGCGGGGGTTCCCTGTATAACAAAAGTATTATTTCCAAATGGTTCTATCTGGTAACCGAATTGCTGTAAATCCGGCACAAGTTCATGAAGCAGGACCGCGTCGGCAGCAGCCATTTCAATGCTGACGGGAAAAAGGCTTTGCTGAGTTGCTATGGGCTTTCCGGATACTGCATGTAAAAATTTTTCATACAAAATTCTTTCATGTGCATTTTGCTGCTGTACCAGTAAATATCCATTGTCATTCTGAATAACGATATAACTGTTGTGAATCTGGAGGAAATCAAATTGATGTGCCGGCTGACCGGACATTAAATGCCTTTCATCCCGGGAAGAAAATTCCTGGTGGCCGGAATTTGAGGATGGTTGTCCTGCTGGTTTTTCATAATGATCTCTCCAATGTTTCAATTCACTTTTATTCTCTATAAAATGTGCCTGATTTTTTTGGGAAAAAGTCTGGTATAAAGAAGAACCCGATGCTGCCGATCTGGCCTTATCTGTTACAGGCATGCTTACGGCTTCCATCTGTTGTATGGATACATCCAGGTCAAAATCGAGTGTGGGTGTTATACTGAATTGTGCCAAAGCGTGTTTAACGGCAGATTGTACAAAAGCGTATACAATTTTTTCATCTTCAAATTTTATTTCCTGTTTTGTTGGATGAACATTGATATCGAGCTGTGCAGGATTCAAATCTATAAACAAGGCATACATGGGGTAACTGTCTTTCGCGATCATCTGATCAAAAGCATTCATTACTGCATGATTCAGGTAGGCACTTTTGATAAACCGGTTGTTCACAAAAAAATACTGATCGCCCCGGGTTTTCTTCGCCGTTTCCGGTTTACCCACAAACCCGATGATATTCAGGTAGTCAGTTTGCTCCTGTACACTAACCAGTTTTGCGCTGTAATTACTTCCCAGTATCTGTACGATCCGTTGTTTTAAAGTTCCTTTCTCCAGGTGAAAAACCTGTTGTCCGTTTGATGTGAATGAAAAAAATATTTCAGGAAACGACATGGCCACGCGGATGAATTCATCAACAATATGCCTCAACTCAGCAGCATTGCTTTTTAAAAAATTCCTGCGTGCCGGCACATTGAAAAACAAGTTCTTCATAGCAATACTGGTTCCGTTGTTTACGGCCACTGGTTCCTGAACTTTAACAATACTGTTTTCAATTTCTATATAAATCCCCGATTCATCTTCCTCCCTTTTTGTCTTCAGCTCAACCTGGGCAACAGCGGCTATACTTGCCAGTGCTTCTCCGCGAAAGCCCATGGTTTTTATCCGGAACAAATCATCAATATTTTTAATTTTTGAAGTTGCATGGCGCTCAAACGACATCCTGGCATCTGTTTCACTCATCCCCTTTCCATTATCAATTACCTGAATAAGAGATTTTCCTGCATCATTCACTATCAATGTTATCTCGCTTGCGCCTGCATCCACGGCATTTTCCAGCAACTCTTTCACAGCACTTGCAGGACGCTGAATCACTTCTCCGGCTGCAATCTGGTTTGCGATGTTATCTGGCAACAAATGAATTATATCGGTCAAAATCGTGTAATTTGTAGCACGAAAATAACACATACTTTTCACTATAAATTAATAAGCAGCTATGCGGAGTTTTGTAATTGCAATTTGTCTTCTTTTCTCTATAAATGGTTTCGGGCAGTATGGTTTGGGCAAACCCGGCAAAGAAGCAAACAGATGGGTTGACAGCGTTATCAATTCCCTCAGCAATGACGAACGGATCGCACAGTTAATGGTTGTCAGGCTCTCTTCCATTGACATGAATACAAAACAAGTATCATTTTACGACCAACAGGTTGCAGCACTGATAAGTAAATATAATATCGGGTCCATTTGTGTTTTCCAGGG
>JBBKWV010000222.1:0-3027 GCA_037969135.1 Ferruginibacter sp. | reverse complement strand
AAATTAAGTCTTGAAAAACAAGGATTTATCATTGTTAAAGAAGCTTCTGTTTCCATGGAAAGTGAATATGAAATGCCGGTAATCGTTCCTTTAACAGAAGGAAGCTGGTATCAGTTTGTCTTTATCGGTGATATGAGCTCAAAACTTTATGAAGTAAGGATGTTCGACTGGAATGAAAAACAAGTTGTTTATCAGAAAAAAATGTGGGGTGATGTGGATGGCAATGTGATCAGCTATTCTTATATACCAAAAGTTTCGGAATACCATATGATGAAGCCCGTTCAGGTAAATAAGAAGAAAAAGAATTTGTGCGGATATGTAATGTTGCTTAAGAAAGTAAGTTAAACAAGGCTAATTTTAATTTTGATAACAGGCTGTCCCGATGGGTCAGCTTTTTTTGTACCTGGTTGCATTCCCCGGATAATTTCATCCTCCCACAGATTCAATTCAAACATCTATATACGCTTTATCGGAGTTCCAATTATGGAACCCTATCTACCCTAAATGCATCCCGGATTTGAATAAGAAATAAACCGGGAACGATCAATACAACCCATTAAAATTTCTGACTTCCTCCTTAAAGTGCCGTCAATGATAAAACAGGTTAAGATCATTGACCATTCAATTCCACGATCAGCATATACTATACATTAAAGCTCCCTGTCATTTGAACAGGGAGCTTTACTTAAATAAGATCAATTTATTACTGAGCCAGAGAAATTCTTATCTGAACCCCTGCCCTTGTATTGGTTGTTGGGGCGCTGGATGAAATATAAGGAATCACTTTCCTCCGATCATAATACAGTTTTATATTTATCCTGTTGTTCAGGAAATAATCGATGGTTGGGCTAATGGTTATTTCTTTGCTGCCTCCGGTTGCAAAATTATTATCCTGATCCAGGCGGCTGTTGGCTGTTACATTGTCCCTGATCCTGTAATCGATCCGGAAATTAATTTCATTCTCCAGTTTATTGGATGCACCATTTTTTGAATTTAAGAATTTGGGCCATTTTAAACCGAATGGCATGGGCAATCCACGTTTACGATAACCGGCACCAATGATAAATTCTGTGCTTCGCACTTCACTTAACTGGAAATCATACAGGCTTAAACTCAATTGCCTTGTTTTGGTATATTCAAATTTTGCCTGCACCTGGTTCACAAACATCATATCAAATCCGATCAATGGTGAAAACTGTTCCTGTATGGATACATTTGGAACCAGGAAATAGGGAATAAAGTTATTTGAAACGGTATCATAAAAAGAGGGATATCCGAATTTTGAAACGTCCTGATAAAGCAGGGCAGATGTAAATCCATTCATGCTCAAATTACCGTTATAACCATGTGATAAAGTAAAATTGGTAAATATTTTATCCAGTCCTTTTACTTTACTCAATCCGTTGTAATCTATTTTCCAATTGGGTTTTGGTAAAATTCCCCGGAATGGATTTGATTTGGTGTTTGGGTTATTTTGTTTTATTAAGGCAACATTTTTGGGGTCCTGCCCGGTATAAGCAGCAATAAACGAAGGGATCAAAACATCTACGGCATATTTTCCATATCCATAATAGTATCCGTCTGTTCCTGCAACCTGGCTGTAAGGATTTGCTTCCCCGAGTCGTTTTGATAAGATGATCCTGTTGTTTTCAAAAGTTTTAAATGTGGCCGAAACCCTGTTTGGATCAAATTTTCCAAACAAAGTTTTAAAGGCGATATACGTAACATCAAATCCGCCACCGGTATAAGGGTTCAGGTGCAGGAATTGTTTTGGATTATTTCCGGCAAAACTGGTGTCAATGTACCTGAATGTTTCACTGTAATTTTTACTGAATGTTTTACTCAGGTTAACCGTTATCGTAAGGTCCCTTAGCGGTTCCAGTTGTGCAGACAATGTGATTCGCTGATCAAAATTTTGCTGGAACAATGAATTGAAATTTGTATCCTTTGTGACCAGCCCCTGTCTCGCTTTCAGATTCAGCCAGCTGGTATCGGGTTGTCGTCCGAGAATAAAATCAAAACCGGGAGCCATGCTGTTAAAATTCTGTCCCAGAAATTGTGTACTGTCGGCATAACCGGGTAAACGTGTGCTTCCAGTTTCTGCTATCGATAAATTCACCTGTTTAACACTGGTAATAATCTTTCCCAGTGTTTTTACAAATCCACCTACATAAGGCATTGCAGTTTGATCTACGATCCTTCTTTTTTGCAGGATCCTTTTACCGCTTTTGGTGGTAACAGAATCTTTTACAATTGTTATGCGGTTTTTCCATTTGATCTTATCTTCTTTGTTTGATGGCAATTCAAGTGCTTTCAACCATTTTGATTTCTGGTATAACCTGGTAAAATCAAATTGCATGGTTCCTTCTTTCTGTTGCCCGTTCTCCAGGAAATTCCCGAGATCAACCGCAAGCCTTGAAGCACCGATCCATTTATATGTTGCCTGGTATTTTAGATTCACGGTTGTCCAGTCGAGTAAGGGTAATTTATTCGTTGGTAAAGTATAAGAGAAATTGGCTGTTTGATTAAACAGGGTATTTCTGCCGCCTTTGAACAGGTTATTCCACATGGAATCCTTTTTCGCCCTGGTATCCAGTCTTCCGGCTGATTCGTCTATACGCGAATTATTGGTTGCGGTATAATCAAAGTTTATAGAACGGGTAAAATTCCATCTTAAGATATAATCACGCTGAAACGTAAAATACTTATCATAGGTTTCGGGGATCACATATTTATCATTGCCGATACTTCTTGGCTTGATGGCGCCAAACTGGCGACTCAGGTCGGCACGGAAACTCAATTGAGATGGTATATAATTGAAATTAAAATCCTTTATCAGGTCGAACCAATGTGTTTTTGATTTTTTAAATATCTTTTTAAACGGCTCTATATACTTTGGTTGCGGGGCATAATTGTATCCCAGTGCACCACGGTGCCGGGTGACTTCATTTTTTTCGATCAACGGATTGTGGCTGATGGTTTGAATGAAAGAATAACTGACATCTACATTAGAAATATCATAAATTC
>JBBKWV010000221.1:0-4514 GCA_037969135.1 Ferruginibacter sp. | reverse complement strand
GAATTAACATTGTTAATAAAATCAATTTTAGCTTTTGTAGCAATTTGATTTTTTGATCATTTTTGGTAAAAATTTTTGATCAAAATTTAAAAAATGAGTTTGAATTCTGAAACAAGGCACTATTTTGTAAAAATTTAATTGGTTGGGAAGTCAATTTAATGCCTTAAAAATTTGCATTATCGACAATTTTTATTCTATATTTGTTGATAATTACCTCTATCATACAAATTTTCCTTTAATCCTCAGAAAGTAACCCTGATTTACACCAGTCCTCGAAAATTGCCATCTTATCAACAAGGTTAAGAAATTTTGTAAAACATCAAATCACAAAGAATGGCTTTTAAATTATTACCCCCTTATATGAGAAAAATTTCGCTTACCTGTCTATTTTTACTTTTAATTACTGGCATTACAATGGGTCAAAACCCCATTTCGATTGAAAATGCATTGACCGGAACTCCGCAAAGCACCTGGGATTCTCCTGATGGAGCAAATATCCAGGGATTCGCAACTAATATTAGTGTAAACAAAGGGTCGACTGTTGATTTTAAGATCAATATCAATTCAGCTTCCCTGGTACCATTTACAGTTAACATTTATCGTATCGGGTATTACCAGGGAAACGGTGCCCGGTTTATTGCAAACCTGGGTCCTTCCTTAACTGGCAAATCGCAACCCGCATATTTATATGAAAGTGCAACAGGTAAAGTTGATTGCAGTAACTGGACTGTTTCGGCTAGTTGGGCCGTGCCTTCTACTGCAGTTTCGGGAGTATATGTTGCCAAGATTGCTGCATTGGGCCAATCTAGTCATATCATTTTTATTGTTAGAGATGATGCCGGAAATTCACCGGTATTATTTAAAACATCTGATGCTACCTGGCAATCTTATAATTCTTATGGTGGTAATACTTTTTATGCTGCAGCAACACCTGTGCCTGGTTTTACACATGCCGTAAAGCTTAGTTATCAACGACCGCTTGTAATGAGGGGTGATAAATCAAATTTTTTCAATGCCGAATTTCCAATGATCATGTGGTTGGAAAGAAATGGATATCATGTAAGTTATGCTACCGATATGGATATGGCGCGGGACCAATCTGTGTATACTCCTTCCATTCATAAAGTATTGTTATCAGTTGGACATGATGAATATTGGTCAGCAGAACAATTTAATAAATTCGAAACTGCCAGAAACAATGGAGTAAATATTGCTTTTTTTAGTGGAAATTCCTTGTATTGGAAAACCAGGTGGGAAAATAATTTTCAAACGCTGGTTTGTTACAAAGAAGGTTCTTTGGGTATTTACGGTTGTGGTACAAAATGCGACCCAATGCCAAATGTTTGGACAGGATTATGGAGAGACGGATGTCTGCCGGTTTATGGAGCAAATGATGGTTGCAGACCAGAGGGTTCTTTTCTTGGACAAATGGGATGGGTAGAAACTACCGGATCAATCAAAGTGCCTGATACGTACAAAAATTTGAGGCTCTGGAAAAATACAACCATAGCTACACTTGGTGTTGGTCAAACAGCTGTACTGCCTTTGGGAACACTTGGGGCAGAATGGGATCAGGAGCAGTTTGTTGAAACATTTCCGGCCCATAGGATCCCGTTGTCTTTCACAACATATGATGGGTTGAATCATAGCATGGCATTATATCGGCACGACAATAGCGGTGCCCTGGTGTTTTCTGCTGGCTCCATGCAATGGTCATGGGGATTAGAAGCAAAACATGACAATGTGAGTCTGCCTGCCAGTCTTGATATGCAACAGGCAACTGCCAATTTATTAAAAGATATGGGTGTTACCGCTGCAACTTTGCAGGCAGGTATTGTTCCTCCTTCAGTTTCTATTGATGTTCAACCACCAGTTACGACTATTGTTTCACCAATACACAATTCATCTGTTCCCGGAAGCCCTATTACCATTTCTGGAACAGCGGTAGATATGGGTGGAGGTGCCGTGGGTGGTGTAGAAGTTTCTACAAATAATGGAATAACCTGGCATCATGCTTCAGGATTTGAAAACTGGTCTTATACATTTTCGCCAACCGGTTATGGAAATATTGATATTAAAGTAAGGGCTTGGGATGATGTTTTTAATCTTGAAATACCTGGACCTGCGGGTTCTTCAAATGCAATTTCAATTACGCTTACGGGTCCGTTTTCTTATACTGTTTTTAATGCTAACTATCCAGCAGGGACACCAGATTTTTTCCATATCGCAGAAGATATTGAATTGGGGATGAAATTTAAAAGTACTATTCCGGGAATTATAACCGGTTTCAGATTTTATAAAGGAGCTGGTGTTACAGGTCAGCATACAGGACATTTATGGACCAGCACAGGAACCTTACTGGCAGCTGAGCCATTTGTAAATGAAACTGCATCGGGTTGGCAAACTGTACAATTAACTAACCCGGTTGCAATTGCTGCAAATACTACCTATATCGTATCTTATTTTTCAGCCGCAGGGAAATATTCTTATACAAATGCATTCTTTACCCAGGCACTGGTAAATGGCCCATTGCGTGGTTTGGCAAATGGAGAAGACGGGGGTAATGGTGTTGTAAATTATACAGGTTCGGGATTTCCTACTGCTTCTTCGGGCTCTACAAATTATTATGCGGATGTTATATTCACCTCTTCGGATGTAACTCCACCTCAGGTTTCAACTGTTACACCGTTGAATAACGCAACAGCTGTTTTGGTTAGCGCTAATCCGACTGCAACTTTTAATGAAGCAGTTGATCCTGGTACAATTACAACTTTAACAATGATCCTGAAAGGGCCGGGCAATACGATCATTCCGGGAACTGTTTCTACAAACAGTGCAGTTATTACATTTGACCCAACATCAGCATTGGCTCCAAATATAGTTTATACCATGACTTTGAGAGGCGGTAATGTTGAGCCGGTTGTAAAAGATCTTTCAGGAAACGCACTTGCAAATGATTATATCTGGAGTTTTACTACAGAAAATGGCCAGCCTCCCATTGTTTCGATAAATCCTGATGGTCAAACCACCTGTCCAAATAGCAGTATTAGTTTTACTTCTGCTGCTAATGGAATTCCCGCTCCAACAGTGCAATGGGAAGTGAGTACCGACAATGGCAACAATTGGAATGTTATTTCAGGAGCTATAAATGCAACATATAATTTTGTTACTGTAATCGGAGATAATGGTAAACAATACCGTGCTGTTTGGACAAATGCTTTTGGCTTTGCAAATTCTAATCCTGCTATTCTTGTAGTTAATCCGAATGGTAATGCAGGAATAGTTACTGGATCCTCACCATTATGTATTGGAGCAACTGCCACGTATTCTACAAATGGCGATGCCGGTGGTGTATGGAGTAGTTCAAATAATGCAATAGCTACTATAAACTCTTCCGGTCTGGTTACTGCAATTGGTCAAGGCACAGCAACGATAACTTACACGGTATGTAACGGCATTGCAAACGCTAGCGTTACTGTTAGCCCGAATGCGAATGCCGGTACAATATCAGGGTCTTCCCCATTATGTATCGGATTAAATAATACTTACACCAGTAATGGCGATGCAGGCGGAACATGGACAAGTACAAATACTGCTGTTGCAACTGTGAATGCCACAACAGGAGAAGTAACTACAGTTTCAGCTGGATCCACCAACATAACATATACAATCAATGCCGGATGTAACAATCCGGTAAGTTCTGTAAAAACACTTACCGTTAGTCCGAATGCAGATGCAGGAGCTATTATCGGTCAGGGAAGATTATGCGTTGGAACAACAGCAACGTATACCAGCAATGGAAATCAAGGCGGAGAATGGGTAAGCTTAAATACTGCTGTTGCTACTATAGATATGGTAACGGGTGTTGCGAATGCGATAAGTGAAGGTTTTGCAGATTTTAAATATACTATTAACACAGGTTGTTTTAGCCCGGTATCTTCTTTTTTAACCATTCAGGTACAAACAAGTATCGCCCCCGGAACAGTTAGTGGTACAAGCCCTTTGTGTTCCTCAACAACAAGTACATATACAAGCAATGGTGTTGTAGGTGGAGTATGGAGCAGTTCCAATACTGCTGTTGCAACAGTGAACGCGAACTCAGGATTGGTTTCTGCTATTGCTGCCGGAAATACAGATATAACTTATACATTGGTAGGTTGCAGTGGTCAAACAAGTTCCTTTAAAACATTAACTGTAAACCAGGATGCGTCTGCCGGTGGAATCAGCGGAACAACGCCGATCTGTACAGGAAACTCTGTAACATATAATAGCAGCGGAGATCCGGGTGGTATCTGGTCCAGTACCAATACTTCCATAGCAACAGTAATTCCTGCTACAGGTGTTGTTACAGGAGTTGCTGCCGGAACAACCAATATTACTTATACAGTAGCTGCCTGTAATGGTACAGCTTCTGCTTTTGAAGTATTAACGGTAAATCCGAGTGTAAATCCCGGGACAATAACAGGAACCTCACCATTATGCATAGGTGCAACCTTAACTTTTACAAGTAATGG